>JASJEK010000199.1 GCA_030064915.1 Xenococcaceae cyanobacterium MO_234.B1 | reverse complement strand
AATTATGTTAAGGATATCGGTAACAAGATTACTCAGGTATCGGGAAGAGATGACTTTGAGTATGAATTTTACGTCATTATGGATGATAGTCTGAATGCTTTTGCCCTACCTGGAGGCAAGATATTTATTAACGCAGGAGCAATTATGAATACTGATTCCGAAGCAGAGTTAGCAGGATTAATAGCTCATGAAGTAGCTCACTCTGACTTATCCCACGGTTTTCAGTTAGCCACAAGAGCCAACCTTACTTCTAATGTATTTCAATACATACCTTATGTTGGTGGTACTGCTGGTAATTTAATTGTTCTCAATTACAGCCGAAATATGGAAAAACAAGCGGATGTCTTTGGCACAAGAGTCCTAGCGGCAGCAGGCTATGCTGCTGATGGGGTAAGGAATTTGATGGTAAAACTAGATCAGCAGCATGATGAGGCAGAAAATCCTACCCCCCCTGCTTGGCTTTCGACTCACCCAGATACGAAAGAAAGAATTAGTTATCTAGAAGAGATGATCGTCTCAGACAATCTCAACCGTTATGCTTACCACGGAGTAGAAAAACATCAGAAGATCAAAAAATTGGTAACTAAGTTATGGAAAGAATATCAAGCAGAACAAGAAGAACAAGAATAGCAATAAGAAGAGTAAGCAAGACTAAGATTGAGCTAAGACTTTATTCTTCCCAAAAATTCCCTAAAATCAAGATTTAAAATTTTGTTGCGTATCAGCTTTTGCTTCCCGATAAGAATATAAACTCACTCAAGAGGGAACAAACTTGAAAAATTAAATTTAATCAATGGCTTATTATTGGTTTAAAGCATTTCACCTTATTGGGGTGGTTGTATGGTTTGCAGGGTTATTTTATTTAGTACGTCTTTTTGTCTATCATGCAGAGGCAAATCAAGAACCTGAACCTGCCCAATCTATTTTGAAAAAACAATATGAATTAATGGAGTTACGTCTCTACAATATCATTACCACTCCTGGGATGATTGTTACTGTAGTGATGGCAATTGGATTAATTTCTACTGAACCAGAGATTCTTAAATCTGGCTGGTTACATATTAAACTGGCGATGGTCTTGCTGTTGATTGGTTATCACCACTACTGCAAAAAACTGATGAAGCAGTTAGCCAAGGGTGAATGTAAATGGACAGGACAACAGTTTCGCGCTTTGAATGAAGCTCCTACTATTTTCCTAGTAGTTATTGTGTTGTTAGCCGTGTTTAAAAATAATCTGCCTCTCGACTTAACTACTTGGCTGATTGTAGCTTTAGTTATTTCTATGGCAGCTAGTATTCAACTCTACGCTAAAAAACGCCGACAAGATAAGGAAAAACTGGCTCAAATCGACGGTAATACAGAATTAGCTTCTAGTTCAGTAGAATAGGATATTTGGGAAAATAACTTGATGGATAGAGGAACAATTAGGGAAAATCAAGCCTATGTTCCTCTTTTGATTTAAAAATAACTATACTTTGAGCGGTCAGCTCTCTGCCGTCAGCTTTCAGCTAAATGCTGCGGAAGGGGGCTTATACCAAGTTGCAATCAAAGGCGTAACATTCAAGATGGAGATGGGGAAGTTGAGGGAGATAGGGAAGATGGGGAAAAATTCTCACTTCAAGATCTACAATTAGCTCATCTGAGAATTACAGTTTAGAACGCAAGTTGGTATTAAATTCTAAATCATTTGATTTGTTGCCTGAATCTAGGTCTGTTGAAGCCCCCGAAGCTGGCTGATAGCTAATAGCTAATTGAAAACCTCAATTTATGCCCGTGCCAAGTATAACTCCGAACTCCGTACGCGCAGCGACTACCGCAGGTCACTCCTAACTCCGAACTCCTAACTTACTTTGCTTTAAGTTTCTGAGGTTGTAGAGTTGCTAAAAGTAGGAGATAGAAATGCCACTACTGCACCTAAAACAAACCCTATCACATTACGAAATAAGGGTAATAAATCAGCCGTCCGTGTTACAACTGGTCCTATTCCAAAAGCAATAAACAAAATCCCCCACAAAGGCGACATAATCAAAGCCCATTGCCAAGCTACTATTTGTCCTTCTTTTCTTGGTATTGCTGCAAAGCCCAAAATTACACCACCCAAAACCGAACTAATAAGAGTTAAAATCCATTGTTCTCTTGGTAATCCAGGGACAACATTACAGCCATTTTGAACAAGACAGCCTTTTACTACATTAAGGGCTTCTACAATAGCATTATTTTCCCCGTTTTCTCGCACATAATACATATTGCCAAAGCGAGTTTGTAGTTCAATCCAAAAAGTACGGGGTAATAGTTCATATACATCATCTCCAATGCTAAAGGCTAAGATGTTACCGCCTCTGCCATCTGCTACCAGCAGAATGCTTTTATCATCTAGACCCCAATATTTGATTACGGCTCTACCAGGAGTGCGATCGTATTGAGTTAGAACTCGCATTTTCCATCCTGTTTCTGCTTCAAAGCCTTGTAAATCTTCAACTAACGACTTTTCTTGAAGAGTCGGTAAAAAGTTAGCTAAATCTACTACAGGAGTTACGGTATCGGGTAATAACTCTGGATTATTAACTGCCAAGGCTGTGGGGGTAAATAAGGTAGCAAATATTAACAAGCAACTACCAATAGAAAGGAATAATCGTTGCACAAAATTTTTTTGCATAGTGTGTATTGCCAAAAAACTCCTTGGTAAAAATAATTATTTTATCTGAATGATTATTTTTGTTACAGTTCTTTACTTTACTCTAAGGTTATCAGGTATTAGGTATCTGTTGCTAGTATATTCAACAAAATGCGACCGCGAAGCGCCACTGTGTGACCGCAAATTTAGCTTTTAGTTGCCATTCCGAGGGAAAAAGAGGGAAAATAAGCTCAATATTTTAACTTTCCTTGTTTTTCACACCTAAATCCCTTAGTTTTCCAGGCAGATAAATCTACATCCTCTAACTGATATAGCTTAGAGCAGCTAGGTCGTATACCTTGACTTAATAATGCCCAGAAAAGACTACGAACTAGGTCAATTCCTGTCTTGAACCAAAATTCTTGATTGCCTGGTACTCCTGTTTCAGGTGCAATATCTAAATCTACCCAAATACCGTGAGAACCCAACAACACATAAGATAGTAACTTGGCTCGGGGAAGATGGCTTGCTGAGGTAATTAAGGTCACTTTACGGACTTGCCAGCGTTCTAAAACCGGTAGGCTGAAAAAAAAATTCCCAAACGTAGATTCGGCACAATTTTCTAGCCAAACTTGGTCAATAGGGGCTTGATCTCGCTGGAAAATCAATAAAATACAAGGCTCTTTTGAACCTTGAGAAATTAGGATCGGAGTATGAGGATTTTTTTTGGCTAATTGTGCTGCATAAATCTCTCGGTTGATACTGCCTCCTAAAACCAGAAAAGCATCTGATGGTAGGGTCCCATTATGAGGCAGTTTAAAGATAAGGTTCAAAAGTATATTGACCATCAGTAAAGTAAGACCAGAAATAGTACCAAGTCTTAAGAACCGCAGTACTTTCTTACAATTAATATTTTTAAATAGCCACAATTTTCTTAATTCAATTCTTTCAAAGACATTAACTCCAAGACATTAACACAACATGAGTTCAGAGAGACCGACCGTAGTCGCGAAGCTGACGGAGTGCCCGACCAATGAAGACCAGCTTAAGAGAAATCAAATTTCGGAAAACCGTATTGTGTCCCTACTTGTCACTGTCTTAGAATTGGAATTGACTCGATGAACACCATAAAACAAGTCAAAGCTTGAAACATTTAACTATTATTTCAAAAGTAATATGGGATTTTTTGATTCTGAAGTAGTGCAGCAAGAGGCTAAACAGTTATTTGAAGACTATCAGTCTCTAATGGAACTGGGTGGTGAGTACGGGAAATTTGACCGTGAGGGTAAAAAAATTTTTATCGGACAGATGGAAGCTTTAATGGAACGCTATCAGATATTTATGAAACGTTTCGAGCTTTCAGAAGATTTTATGGCACGAATGACCGTAGAACAGCTAAAAACCCAACTAAATCAGTTTGGAATCACGCCACAACAGATGTTCGATCAAATGCATCAAACTTTAGCCAGAATGAAGTCTGAAATTGGTGATTAACTAAATTAACTAGGGAGAAGGACGAGAAAATTGAGATGCTGCTGGAAAATACCTGACAGGTTCGTTTTTTAGTGCTTTAGACATGAAGGAACGCCAAATAGGAGCAGCATGACCACCCCCAGTAATCCCCCTACCCAGAGGTCTATAGTCATCATTGCCAATCCAAACAGCAGTAGCTAGTTGGGGTACATAGCCCACAAACCATACATCTCGTTCTGAAGAGGTTGTACCTGTTTTGCCTGCCGCGGGACGACCAATATCTGCATTTCTTCCTGTCCCTTCTGTAATTACTCCCTTAAGAACTGTTGTTAAGCTAGCAGTTGCCCAGGGGTCTAAAACTTGTTGAGGAGTGGGTTGATTAACTAGTAAAGTATTGCCTTTGCTATCTCCTATTTGAACAATCAGGGTGGGTTCAGAGTACCAACCATTGCTGGCAAAAGTAGCATAAGCGTTAGCCATTTCTAGAGGAGTGATCCCGATCGCGCCTAAAGGAAGAGAAATTACAGGTTGTAGGGGACTTGTAATACCCAAAGTTTGACAGACTTCAATAATTTTGTCGACTCCTACCCCTTGTCCGATTTTGACCGCAGGAACATTCCGCGATTTAATTAGAGCAGTTCTCAAAGAAATCACGCCTGAAAAGCTTCTACCGTAGTTTTGGGGACTGTAGTAACCAGAAGGAACTCGATAACTAACAGGAGTATCACTGACAGTGGTGTAGGGGGTATATTTACCACTGGCAAAAGCAGCATAGTAAGTAAAGGGTTTAAAAGCAGAACCCGGTTGTCTGCGAGCTTGAATAGCTCGATTAAATTGACTTTTTTCGTAACTTATTCCACCCACTAAAGCTTTTATAAAGTGTGTCCGAGGATCCACTGCTACTAAGGCGATCTCATCGGCTCTTAACCCCCAACTTCTCAAAAGACGATCCCCTTCTTGCACAGATTTTTCTGCCATTTGTTGGAATTGTAAGTCAATGGTAGTTTGAACCCGCATTCCCCCTTGCAAAACGCGATCGCGCCCAAACCGTTCTTCTAATTCTGCAACTACAGATTCGGTAATAAAGGGTACTTTACTAGCACGCCAAGCAGTAGGTTTACCTACTAGTAAAGGAGCTTTTTTGGCTGCTTCTGCTTCTTCGGGAGTAATCCACCCCAGAGTCGCCATCCTATTGAGGACTAGTGCTTGTCTCTTTTTAGTAGCTGGATAATTCAGGAAAGGACTGTACTGTTCTGGTGCTTGGATTAGACCAGCCATCATTGCTGCTTCAGAAAGACTCAATTCAGAAGCATCTTTATTAAAATAGGTTTCTGCTGCTGTTTGTACACCATAGTTATTATGTCCCCAATAAATATTATTGAGATACATGTTCAAGATTGCTTCTTTCGAGAAGACTTGCTCTACCCGAACAGCGAGGATTGCTTCAGCAAGTTTACGAGTCAGAGTGCGCTCACGGTTTAAAAATAAGTTTTTGACCAACTGCATAGTTAGGGTAGAAGCTCCCTCTACTACCCCACCTTTTTCATAGTTAGCTTTAATAGCACGTCCAATACTGTAGGGATTAATTCCTTTATGCTCGTAAAAGCTACTATCTTCAATGGCAATAACGGCTCTTTTTAATTCTGGGGAAATTTGCTCTAAACTCACTATTTCTCGATTAGCTTCTCCGTGAAGACGGTCTAATAATCTGCCTTTGATATCGTAGATATAGCTAGTTTCTGAGGGGACATAACTGCGAATCACGCGAACATCGGGAAGGTTGCGGAAACTAATTGCTAAACCAACTAACCCCCCAGCTACAATAGAACTGGTAATCATGGTAATACCTAAAACAGTTCCACTCGCAGCTTTGAAAATTCCAGAGAAAAAAGGATGCAGAGGACGAAGCTTATTTTTTAATGATGACTCTTGGCTTACCGTTCTAGACGACACGATGTTATTACTTCCTCCAATAGAGTGGTGTAAAAAAAAGGCTAACTTGGTTATTCAATAAGATATCTTGCAAAAGTATACTGTCTATGAAAGCTATTAGCTCTTAGCTATAGGCTAGAACAATATACAAGCTGTTACTTGCTACTGTACCGACGTAGCATGCTACGTCGCTACCAAGATTTATCAGAATGGGTGCAAGAAGTCTATGGTAACTTATTGCTTATCCATGTGATTTTAGCCGTTGGAGTTTCAAGATTGACTCTCACCAAAACCCAGAAAGTTTTTGATCCATGCGAAAAAAGCAGCTAGATCTTGGGTAGAAACTTTGAGTAGAGAGAGAATTCCAATGCCAATTAAAATTGTTCCGATCAAAAAGTTATCTCCATATAAAGACAAACCAACGATCGCAATAAAGTAGGGGGAAACAATACGGCTAATTTTTTCGACAGTATTAATTAGTTCTGGTGTTCCAGACTCAGCAATTTCTCCTTCAGGTTGAGGCTCAGATAATTGCAGCTTCGTATCTTGCGACTGCTCCGCACCTCGCTGCTCAGTATCTAGGCCTAAATCAGTATCTACGGCTAAATTTTTAGATAGCTGATTCAAGTCTGTTACTTCTGAAGTTTCCTCTGGCTTGGTTTCACGAAATGGTTTGCCAAACATAAATATTAATATTGATAGATGATTGAGTTCAAATTTATGGTATCCAGAATTTTCTGGATGAGACAAATAGGACTCTGCAATCTTACGCCGGGAGCGAGGTACTGCGCGGTCACAAATTCATCTGGGAGTACTATCAGTCTACAGTAAGCTTTGGAACAAAACTTCATTTCTAATTGCCAGTAAGCCACTTTTGTCCATTCAGACGTTGTAGAGTGTAGAGTACCAGTAAATCTAGAGTAACTTTTTTCTCATCAATCATAAAAGACTCAAGGGTGCTAGGCTTTTTTCCGTCAGTGGCATAAGAAAAAGCTTTTTTGCCTGAGATATCGTCTTCTAGGAAATAGACGTTAAATTGGCGCTTTCCATTTTGCCAATTACCAACTATTTGCCAACATTGTGTGTCTGATTTGACACCAGCTATGGGTATTGCTTGCTTGGTAAAGTTTAACTCCACATCTTCTATGCCTGCATCAGCAAAGGCTTGTTGCAAACTAGGAGTAAAATGCTGCTGAATGAACTCCTCAAAAGGTTTATCTTCTAGTTTAGGAGGCTTTTCTTTTTTGGGTTTAGCAACTTTAGCATCCGCTTTTGCTTCGGGAGCGTTAGATTTTGTCTCTTCTGCCATATCTTGAAAAATAGAATTTATTTATAGCGGGTCTCGCCTTCAGCGAGCAATTTGTGCGATCGCAGCTTGAACCATAATTTCAAGAACACGAATCGTAGTTTACCGCTACTTTATATTATCAGAATCTATATTGATCTATATTGTTGAATAGTTTTATACACTACACTCTCCCAATGCCCCGAATCTACCACCACATTTTCATTGTCCCTGAACAAGCAATTGACGAAAACGGACACGTCAACAATGTAGAATACGTTCGCTGGATGGAGCAAGCAGCAAAGCTTCACTCTCATGTGGAAGGATGTACCCAAGAAACCAACCTGCTTGGTGCAACTTGGGTGATCCGAACCCACCGAATTGAATACTTTAAGCCCATTTTGGCCGGGGAGCAAATCGCTGTCTTAACCTGGGTATCCAATTTGCGAAGAGTGCGTTCACTACGCAAATATAAGTTTCTACGTCTAGCCGAGCCCTCGATTTTAGCGGCAGGAGAAACGGACTGGATATTTGTTGATAGCCAAACTGGTCGTCCACGCGCTATTCCTGAAAGTGTCTCTGGCCTGTTTGAGCTACTTTCACCAAATGACGAATCCAGAGAACTTGAGACCTTCGTTCGAGAGCATAGCGGTCAAGATATTTTGTCTCAACTCTCACTCTAGTGGAAGCGAACACTCTTGAAGCCCATATTGGTGTGTCTGTCAACAGCGCCAACCAAATTCCTCTTGGTAACGTGAGTTCGACGAAATTAAAAAATCCTTTCTAGTCTGCAAAAAACAGCACAACAGCATCATTGACCAAGGCATTAGTTCCACAAATCGGTTGTAACTGACAAGATTCGGAAACGCTTCTTACGACAGTTGCTCATGGGGGAAAGCCAAGGGGCTGACTCTTGAATTTAGTTCAAGAGCTTGTAAGCCCCGCCCAAGACCGCACTGTCGCGCTTTTTTCCAGTGAGGTTGTACTTGTAGGGTATAGAATTCCTTGAAAGTCCTATAACCACTACCATGAAAAGCAATTACAATTGTTATAAATAAAAGTTTTTTAATTGTTCAAAGCATTCCTTGTAGGAAAAGTAGGCATCCCAAAACACATAGCTATATATCGACACCAGCAAAAGAGTAATGATTAATTTCACCTTGCTGAGTTTGACGGCACTGACATAAGCTAACCAATAAATGAGGAAGGGAGTAGCAAAATAAAAGAAGCTCCCATAACCGAGGGACTTAACCAGCAACTTTAGGGAAATAAGGCTGATTTGTTCGGAAATTTTGGTTAAAAACGCGATAATAAATAGCCCAATTAAAAATTGAACAGTATTACTTCCTAGTAGAGACAGTAATAAAGATACCGTCTTTTTTTTGTGATTCATTAATCTAAAGTACTGAAAGCATTAAAATGCCTGAAAGTTATCCTTCAGTAATTGTACTTAGATAATGAAATTTATTGTTTAAAGACTTGAATAAGTTATGGGGAAAAATATAACAAAAATGTTGCTTTAAAAGTTATGAAAGTTAAGAGTCAGGAGTTAGAACTTAGAACTAATAGCTCTCAAAAAAAAAATTTTTTACTTCCCGACGACAATTCACATTATCACATTAAACCTAACTCCGAACTCCTAACTCCTTCAGCTTTGCGACTATGGTCGGTTTCTCCTGACTAACTTTAAATAGGATTATTTCTTCTTCCCATAGGTTCTCTTTGAGAATTCATCTGAGATTTAGCTCTAGAGGCACTGCGTCGGAGAGACTGTAACCTTTCTTCATATTTTTTTCTTTGGCGACGACTGGGAGTTTGTTCAATGAGAGTTTTTAAGGCACTACCAAGACTTTTATAGGCATTAGGTAGAGAATAACCAAAACGAGTTGCTAAAGCGATCGCCTTTTCGTCAGCTTCAATGGCTTCTTGAAGAGTTTTTTCGCTGTTATTTTTTTGCCATAAGCGATATCCCGAAATACCGCACAGGGATAATGCCAGGAGTAGTAGCAAGCCATCTTGTACCCAGAGTTCTCCTACTGCACCACCTAAGCCAATAGCAAGGGCTGCCATTTCCCAACCTTCTCGGGGAATTGTGTCGTTTTGAATACGTGCAACCTCATGCCAAAATAGTAAATTTCTTTGATCTATTGCCAAATTATCCCATTTTGCTAAGTCGATTTGTATTTCGATTTCGTCTTTGCCAATTTCTTCGCTGCGAACGAGGGGGGGATTAACTTCTGTGGTTCCTTCTACAATTACCCAGCTTTGTAATTCTGGTGGTAGTAAAGTTTTGAGTCTTCTTAGTTCATTGATTTCTGCCCTTGCAGAAGAGGCTGCATAACTCATATACTTACAGATTCTTACTCTTTAAGTTTTTAGTTTAATTTATTACTTTAATGATATCTAAGTTTAGTGATGTCTTTGTCTGAGAGTATAGAGTCATAAGACTTCTTGGACCCATTCCGAAGAAATCTCGGTTAAGAACCAAAACTAAAGAGTGGAGTGGGAAGTCGTGATGTCAGTCGTCAGAAGTCATGCATTCAAAAGTCATGCATTCAAAAGTCAACACCGTCGTTGGATGTGAAAGCGACACCCGACCCTAATTCCCCACAAGAGTTTCTGACTTATCCAAACAGTATTGCAAACACGGTAATCACTCCGCGGACGTACCACAAGTAGCAAGTAAAAAATTTTGATGAACAGTTTACTTTTGCAATATATCTATAATTGATCATTCAATATTAAACTTTATTAAGATTTTAGAATTAAGGATTTTTATGATGAGATTTCCGAAAAGATGTTTAACATCTCTATTTTTTTTGGGTTTCGGGTTGCTGGTTAGTCTATTTTCGGTTCTTGTAATCTCTTCTGATTCTGTGGCTACTACAACAGAATTACCAGAGGTAACGTCTCAACTAAATTTCTCACAAGCTATTGTCTTGGGATTTGTTCAGGGGGCGACAGAATTTATCCCCATCAGTAGTACGGCACACTTAAAAGCTGTACCTGTATTTTTGGGATGGGGCGATCCTGGAGTAGCTTTTACTGCCATTATTCAGTTGGGGAGTATTGCTGCTGTTTTATGGTACTTTTGGTCTGATCTAACCCAGATCACTAAAGGCATGATTAAGGCGATCGCTAAATCAGATTATGAGTCTCAAGATTTTTGGTTGGCAGTAGGTATTGCCATTGGGACAATTCCCATTGTGGTTTTTGGTTTGAGTATTAAACTATTTGTACCTGACTTTGATAACTCCCCCATTAGGAGTATGACTTCTATTGCGATCGCATCTATCGTAATGGGATTATTGTTGGGTTTAGCAGAGTCTTTAGGAAACCAAAAACGCAATTTCCAAGATTTAACGACAAAAGATGGAATTATTGTGGGTCTAGCTCAAGCTTTAGCCATCATACCTGGAGTATCTCGCTCTGGTTCTACTATAACAGCAGGATTATTCTATAATCTGGAGCGTGCTACTGCTGCACGGTTTTCTTTTCTCTTAGGTATTCCTGCTATTACTTTAGCTGGATTAGTGGAATTCAAAGACTTATTAGAAGCAGGTATTAGTAACTCTGAGTTAGTTCCCATTATTGTAGGTTTAATTTCTTCCGCATTCTTTTCTTATCTGGCGATCGCTTGGCTGATTAAGTTCTTACAAAGAAGAAGTACTTGGGTGTTTGTTTGGTATAGATTAGGATTCGGCGTATTTATTTTAGTAGCATTGGCTATTTGACACTCCCACGTCTCCGCTCCTATTGTCGCGCTTTGGCGATGGGATTCTTCCTTCACAGGGATCGAAGCCGACCTATCCCTCCAGAAGCTTGGACAATATGCCCTACCGCCACATCCTTAATTCCACGTTGAGCAACCACTTGGGCTGCTGCCACATCTCTATCGGTTAGAACTCTTGCAAAAATATTTTGTGGTATAATAGGAAGTTTACTTTTTTGTTGATTAAAAATGAAATATTACCAAGCTCGTAAACTTTCTGCGAAGAAATTTAAGAATCCTGGTAGGAAGCGATCGCTCTTATAGTGATGGATTATAACTCCAAAAAGAAGAAATATTCTCCTGCTAGACCTCGTAAAAGATTTGGTCAACATTGGTTGAATAGTGATAAAGTATTAGACCAAATCGCAGAAGCAGCAGAATTAAAATCAGCAGATAGAATTTTAGAAATTGGACCAGGTACAGGAATTTTAACTCGCCGTTTATTGCCAGAAGTTGCTGCGGTAGTTTCTGTAGAAGTAGACCATGATTTGTGTAAAAAGCTAGTTAAAAAGTTTGGCAAATTAGATAACTTTCTTCTGTTACAAGGAGATTTTATCACTTTAGATATTCCTGAGTTACTTAAGAATTTTCCTAAGTTTCAAAATCCCAACAAGGTTGTTGCTAACATTCCCTACAATATTACAGGATTAATTTTAGAAAAGCTTTTAGGCTCGATCACACAACCAGCCGTTACCAATTATGAATCTATTGTCTTACTAATTCAAAAAGAAGTAGGAGAACGGTTAGTCGCTGTTCCTAGTACCAAAGCCTATGGGGCATTATCAGTAAAAATTCAGTATTTAGCTAGTTGTGAATTAATTTGTGATGTTCCAGCAAAAGCATTTTATCCCCCACCTAAAGTCGATTCTGTAGTAGTAAAATTGTGTCCCAGGATTATAGAACAGCCTGTGGATAATCCCAAACAATTAGAAACTTTAATTAAGCTTGGATTTGGCAATAGGCGTAAGATGCTGCGGAATAATCTTAAGAGTTTAATTGACCTAGATAAACTAAATAGTTTATTAGGAAAACTCGATATTAATCCTCAAGCTAGAGCGGAAAACTTAAGCTTAGAAGATTGGATTAATTTTAGTAATAGTTTTGATTTTTAGAACCTTTTCTTTTGCGGGTAGCTCTTCTTTGTGTGACATCCTCCTACGCTGACTGCTCCGCAGTACAGACGTAGGAGGATGTCACTTCGCGTTGGAGTCCAATACTGCTCGGATAAGCCCTAATTTTGCTACTGTGAAAGGGTAACCATGCCAGCTCTGACTCATGCGCGATCGCTATTTGGATCTGATTGACCGCATCGTTACTGCCACGCTCAAGGGGAAAATCCGCTCTAAGGAGCAGGTTTACCAGATGTTGCAGGCGGAAATTAGCATCGGCACAGGTGAACTCTTTGAGCGATGTTTGCAAGGGCAAGTTGATGCAGTCGAGTCCCAACTGAACACCGAAACCGACGAACTCAAACAGGCAAAAGCCACCCGCAAACAGCGGGCTCTGAAAACGATTCAGGGGGAATGGGAACGCTGGCAGAAAAACAACCAAACCAGTTCCGCGCTCTCGGCTGTGGTTCAAGGGCTGATCGCAGCAGAAGCGGATGAACGACTAAGCCGACTCCTACAGGCTCTCGACCCCAATCAAGC
>JASJEK010000198.1 GCA_030064915.1 Xenococcaceae cyanobacterium MO_234.B1 | reverse complement strand
CGCGGTCTTGGACGGGGCTTTCAAGGTGAGGGGGCGGTTGGCGAACTTGATTCGCCAACTCAAGACCCCCGTGCGGACGCAGGTTCCGCACACAGCCCCTCGGCTTTCCCCCATGAGCGATTGTCGCAAGACGGGCAGTTGCGAAAGACTCTTTTGAGAAAGAAACAGAAACCTAAATAGTGATGTTTAGGAATCCCGCGTCTCTGGCGCAGGAGGATGTCAAATATAAGTACATAGAAGATAGCATTAATTACTGCTCCCATCTCAACTGTTCTGGGGCGACCACCTTTTTTGGCTGGTGGAATTAGTTCTCTGAGTAATTCCCATTGTTCATCGGTTAAATCAGTACGTAGGAATTGACTCATGAGTCTCGTTCTCTGTCTTTTTTTTTTTTGCTATTGACAGGTTATCGTAACGAGAGTTTTTGGATAATAGCGATCGCTACTCCCTCATACCTCAATGTAAAAGTTTGTTTGAAGATATCCTGATTTTCTACGGAGAGGGTTTAGTTTGGTATTATAGCCGTTCTCACAAGTATTAAAATATTATTGGGGCTGGTACTTATGAGCGCTTGGCTAGGTTATTTATCGTTGAGAATCTGGAATAAGAAGAATAAAATTTATGTTTAAAAATTGGAAATTAAGACAAAAATTTACCGCCATTTTACTAGGAACTTTCATAGTAGGATTGACTGTAATTGGAGTAGCTCTATTTACAGTTTTGGCAAAATATACCGAAAATCAGATTGCTTCTCAAGGGTTAATCTTGATGGAAACGATGAACTCTGTACGAGCCTATACTGACACTCAAGTTAAACCAGAGTTAATTGAACGGATGGAAGAAGAATTCTTCCCCGAAGTTATACCAGCTTATTCTGCTAGAGAAGTTTTTGAAAACTTACGCGATCGCAATCCCGAATATCGCGATTTTTTCTATAAAGAAGCAACTTTAAATCCCTCAAATCTGCGCGACCGCGCAGATAAATTTGAAACTGAAGTTGTTAAAGAATTTATTGCCAACCCTAACCTAAAAGAAATACAAAACTTTCGTTCTACTCCTAGTGGTGATTTATTTTATATGGCTCGTCCTATTACTATCACCAAACCCAGTTGCTTAGAATGTCATGGCTCTCCTAAAGACGCTCCTCGCAGCCAAATAGAGCGTTACGGTACTGTTAATGGTTACGGTTGGAAACTAAATGAAATTGTTGGGGCGCAAATTATCTCTGTACCTGCTCAAAAAGTTGTTACTCAAGCTCGTCAATTTTTTGTGCTTGTAATAGGTATTGTATCCGTAGTTTTCTTCTTAGTAATTGTGTTGATGAATTTTTTACTAAACCATAATGTAATTCGTCCCCTTAAGCGCATAGCTAGAGTGGCAGAAGAAGTTAGTACTGGTAATATGAATGCAGAATTTGAGCGCACGAATAAAGATGAAATTGGTAATTTGGCTGAAGCTTTCAAAAGAATGAAATTAAGCTTAAGCATGGCAATGGGAAGACTGAGTCAAGTCAATAGAATGAAATGAGAATCATAATAATAAGTAGCAAGTAACAAGTAGCAAGTAGCAATCAACAGTCAACAATCAACAATCAATAATGATGAAAAATTAACAAATCATACTTTTAACTTCTAAAGCTGTTGCAGGGGCGAGTAATACCCCATTACGATAGTGTCCTGTAGCTAAAATTATGTTGTCGTATCCTGTTAACTTTCCAATTACGGGTGCTGCTTGTCCCTGGGGGCGAGGACGCTTACCAGACCAGGTTTCTAGGATAGTTGCCTCTGCTAAAATAGGACAAAATGCGATCGCTTCTTGCTTAACTGCTTCTAATAATTCGGTTTCTGGTATTACTTCCCCTGCTTCGTTAGGAAACTCTACTGTTGCACCTAACCAATACTCTTGATTGCCCAGAGGTACGAGATGAACATCGTTACCTGTAATGACAGGTTGAAAATCCCCTAAACCAAAATTATTTTCTAGCTTAAATCTTGTAGCTTGTCCCAATACAGGGCGCAAATCAAGGGTTTGTTGCAAAAATGTAGTTAAAGGAGTTGACCCCAAACCAGCAGCAATCACCAGATAATCTAACTCTAAAACTCCCTCACTGGTAAGAAGAACCTGATTCTGATAGTCTTGGACTGTAACCCCAAACTGGAACTTAACTCCGTTTTGAGTCGCTGCTGTTACTAAAGCTTCCGTCAGTATCTTGGGATTAATTTGTCTGTCTTGAGGAGAATATACGGCAGCAATTATTCTCTCATCTTGTATCTGGGGACATTGGCGAGATAAATACTCTCGACTCCAAATTGCTAATTCCCAACCCTTATCTTGACGAGTCTGCTGCAATTTTTGCCATTTCTCCAGATTATCCCCAGCAAAAACTAACTTGACAATTCCCTGACGATTTACGGGAATCTTAATTCCTGTTTGAGATTCTAACTCAGATATTAAGCTTTCATAGCGTTTTAGACTATTTTCTCGTAGTTTCCAAGCTCTACCTTTGGTTTTACCACTAATGACCCCCATCAGGACTCCTAAAGCAGCCCCTGTAGAACCAGAGGCTGGCTTTTGCTGTTCGATAACAGTAATATCTAATAGGGGAATTAAGCTTAGTTCGTATGCGATCATAGCACCAACTATGCCACAGCCAACAATGACAATTTTAGTCATAAAATTCTAACCAAAAGTGCTTTTATTCCAGCCCCAAAGATGTCTTTGTGCATCATTAAATTCAATATATATACGATTAGCTGGAACACCTAATTTGTCTTCGATTTCTTGACAAAAATCTGCACTCATTGCCTTAGTTTTACTAGAACTCATCGTCCCAATGTTTTTAATTTCTACATAACAAACAGGCTCAAAAGTACCACCAAAAGTCATCGAAATATCAGACTCAAAAATAGTCATAACATAGGATTCGGGTTTTCCAAAATGGTTAGCTACTTTAGCTGACAAAGTTTTAAGAAGGTTTTCCACATTAGACTTTTCTGGTGCTGCAACAGATGATTGAACTTTAATTAGTGGCATTGCTTGATTTTAGATAATGTATTTTGTCAGTTAATTATTTTATCTTGCTTTGTTCCTGAAAAGTGATAAATATTTATAAGGTAAATAAAATCTATATTTCAAGCAATTTCAAGCATGAGAAAAATAAATTTTTATAATTAAAATTTGGTTAAATATTATGGTAATTTACAATGTAGTTGGCAATACCCACCCTACATTGTAAATTTTTTTTACTAACAGTAGCAATCTAATTAGCTTCTACAGACATTTCTAGATTATTACTGTCAGATTCATTTTGCTTGCCAAGTGAATTTTTATTTTCAGCAATGGATTGAGATTCAAGCTTTTCCTGGCGCAATTGTTCTAGCTCTGCTTGACGATTTTCCATATCTTGCTTCAACTCCTGAATCTGCTTTTCTCGCTGTTTAATTTGACGTTTCTGACGAGTGAACTCTAGATTATTTTTGAGTTTAATCCAGAGCATATATAATCCTGCTAGAGTGGCTCCAATTCCCATAGCGACAACTAGTGCAACTGCTAGGTGGACTTGAATTTCCAATTGTGGCAAAATTTTTAGTGCCACATCTTGAGTATTTTCCAAACTGAATAAAGCAATAGCTAAACAAGTCACAAAAATTATTAGAAAATCAAAAATAACCATGGTTCCTTACCATTTCCAAATTCTACGAAATATCTACAGTTCTATTTTTTGGGGCAATGAAAATAGAATTTAAAGATTATCCTAGAGTAAAAAAAGTGACAAATTCGGGTCAGCGTTACACCGCCGTGAAACGACGGTGCCTGCGCTGACCGCATTCCGCGGTCAAAAAATCATTGACTTGGATTTTAGCTTTGCCCAATTCCTGTAAATACAAGTAAAACCAGGTTGCTGATTGTGATGTTGATCAGCTTAACTATAAGCAACTACTCATTCAGCAACACCTAGAAAATAGCAGAGGCGCGGAATCCCGCGCCCCTGAGTCTATATTTATGGACAGAAATAGACAATACACTTGATTTAGTTTATTTGTTAATAAGCTAGAGTTTCTAAAGTTTCTTCTAGATAGCGACGCACCAAAACATCTAGACTTTCTTCATTGGCAATTGTTTGCTCTTGTTGCCATCTTTTAAAACCAGAACTTTGAGAGATTACTTTTTGCAAATTTAGCCAGATGGCGTGGTCTTGGCTAGATTCGCTGTGTGAGGATATAGTGGAATTTGTCATTGATACTTTACTTTTTTACTCTATTTTTTAGGGTTTCATGGCTTTTTATCTAAGATAACGCACCTAATAAATATAGTTTGTAATAGTAAATACCTAAATCATTGAAAGGGTAGGGCTTGAAACCCATGAAAAACTGCTCAAATGAGAACCGTTACAGAGGAAACTCGCAGTTGAAAGCTGCCATCTTTTAAGTGGCAGATGTAAGTTTTGTCTTTGAACCAAGAATCAGTGTCAAAATTCTGTTAATTCAATAATTCCGTCAAAGTCGTAATTACGAATCATCTCTGCAATAGCTTGAGCAATAGGTTGACAATGGGAAGGAATACTAGCTAGTAATTGTTCGATTTGCTCTGCATCTACTGCGATCGCAGCTTCATGGAGTTTAGTAATCAATTCTTTGGGTAGAGAACTCAAATCTAGAGAATCAGAAGGAGTTTCGGGTAATTTAGCATCAATAGAGTCTGATTGTGTTTCATAGATGTACTTAACTCCTAAATATTGGGTCATTTTGTTGAAAATAACTTGTTCAGGAAATGGCTTACGCACAAAGTCATCACAACCAGCACTTAAAACTTTTGCTCTCTGTTCTTCAAAAGCAGAAGCAGTTAAAGCAATGATAATGGTTGTTTCCCCTTGAGGCTGACTTTTAATCTGCCGAGTTGCCTCATAGCCATCCAGAATTGGCATTCGCATATCCATCCAAATTAAGTGAGGCTGCCATTCTTGCCATAGAGCGATCGCTTCTTGACCGTTGTTGGCGGTGCGAATTTCAAACCCGACAGATTGCAATACCTGCATTAATAGCTGACGATTCGTTTCTTGGTCATCTACTACTGCAATGCGATAGTTTGGTTGTCCTGGAGCAATCTTTTTGACTTGTGGTTTTAGGAATGGAGATTCAACTTGGGAGGAGTCAGCCAATACTACTTGAATATCGAAAGTGAAAGTAGAACCCTTTCCCAAGGTACTAGCTACCTGAATGTTACCCCCCATCAACTTAACAAATTGTTTACAAATCGCTAATCCCAACCCTGTACCACCTTCGGATTGAATGCCACTAGCAGTTTGCACAAAGGGATCAAATAATTTGTCTAGTTCTTCTGGAGCAATACCTTTTCCCGTATCTGACACTTCAAAGCAGAGTCGAGCCTGATTACTTTGTAATTGCTCTTCGGTCTGACAAATCGAAGCTTTGAGGGTTACTCCACCACTAGAGGTAAATTTAACAGCATTACTTAAAAGATTGATTAATAGTTGACGCAGTTTTCGAGAATCACTAATTACGTATTGTGGTAAGTCTGGTGTCAGGATAAAGTCAAACCAAAGCTCTTTGGCCTTAGCTTTAATTTGAAACAGCTCTCGAATAGTTTGCAACAGTCGATGCAGATCAAACGGTTCAGGATTAAGAACTGTTTTTCCTGCTTCAATCTTTGACATTTCCAGTACATCATTAATTAAGTTGAGGAGATGTTCCCCACTGCGATTGATAATACCCAGAGCTTCCTTTTGTTCGGAAGTAGCCTCAGCATCTCTTACCATTAAATGGGAAAAACCTAAGATGGCATTGAGAGGAGTCCGTAATTCATGACTCATATTAGCTAAAAATAAACTTTTAGCGCGGTTAGCGGTTTCTGCTTCTTGAGCTTTAACTTGTAATTGATGGCTATAATCTTCTAACTGTTTGCGAGAGAGAGATAATTGTCGTGATAACCAATTTACTCCAATTGCTAGTCCAAGTACAGATATTAGACCTACGAGAATGATAGTGGTAGCAAGTTGACGAGCCGGATAAAATGCCTCATCTTGACATATTTCTACTAACAAGGCAATATCTTGTTCGTTGAGCCAGCGATAGACTCCTAATACTGGATAATTAGCATAGTTGAGATAGAGTCCATAACCACTTATCCCACTCATTGCTGCATCAATTCCAGCACTATTAATTCCATCGGGAAAGGTTTGATTATTATTCGAGTTTCCTGCAATAAAGGAATTTTTACTAATAAGAGAGCCTACTAAATAAGTTTCACCGCTTGCTCCCAAACCTGTTTTTTCTCGGACAATTTGGTCGATACGAGCTAGATCGAGGTCAACTACAATCATTCCTTGGGGAAGGGGTTTAGCTAGGGTAATGGCTGGTTTTCTCGTAAAAGGAGAGACATAGAAAATCGGCGCAAAGTTAGCTCCTAACTTGACTTGTTCTACATAAGTGATGTTGGCTAAGATTTCATAATCTCCTTCTCGCTCTGGGTTGGTAGAAAGAATAATCTTATTACTGCGGTCAAGAACAAAAATTTCTTTGAGGCTGGGTTTAATCTGAGTAACTTCTTGAAAATATTCAGCCAAAACTTGATACGCTTGTTCTCGTTCAGCCGTAGTAGGAGAACTAAGTAGTATAGTTACATTCTTTTTGACATCGGGCATTTGGCTAGTCAACAGAAAATCCCGTTGTTGATCTTCAAACCAACGAGTAATCTCTTCTTCTTTGAGGGTTGCTGCTACATTCAGACGAGCAAACGCAGCTTGCTGAAGGGCTTGTCTAGCTCGAAAATAAGCCACTCCCCCCACTATCCCCACTGTGATCAAAGCTAATAGCAAAAAGTAATTAGCAATCTTCGTAGTAAGGGATAGCTGGGGTAACTTCATTAGACCTTTTGCATAAGTCCGATAAATCTCGGTAGCGACGGTGCCCTACCTATTGCAGATTGAGCGCAAGATTCGGCGGGGCTTATAAATTCTGCAGCAAAGCTGCGGAAACAGCCCCTTACGAACCTGTGTCGCCTTGAAGAATCGCCCTCATAAAAATCTGCAGAGGGAAAAAGGGGGAAATTATATTTAATTTTTAACTTGAAGCAGAAAAACCCTAAACAAATATTTCCTCCATCCTGGCACCACAAGTAACAAGTTAATTTTAAAGTAGAAACTAACAAGTAACATCTTCTTGTATAGCGTTTCAATATATAGCTAAAAGCTAATAGCTTTGATGAAAAGTTTACTGTTGCAAGATATTTATTGTTACAGATGTTACAGACACGATAATTTCTTGATGTCCAGATGCCTTAATTCCTTGGCGAAGCGTTCCCTTGCTAAGTCGGCTTGCGTCCTTTGAGGAGGGGCTGTGTGCAGAACCTGCGTCCGCACCTTGTAAGCTCTGTGAAACCTCAACAGGTCGATTGCACACGGTCGGGTTTCCCGACCGTGCCTCGACCTCAAAGGTGTTCCGACTTCTGACGGCAACGCGGGATCTTCGTCCATTCTCTCGTTGAAAAAATCATAACTACTAACTCCGAACTCACCTAGGTTTTGGACTTTAGACAAAATTTGATTTTTTGTCTTTCGTTTGATGTTAGTTTTTCTCTTAGTCTCTTAATCTCATAAAACTCATCCCAGAACTCATAGAAAAACTCATAAAAAAACTCACCATTCCCGCAATTAAGAACCTAAAAATTGTCCGATGTACCTTCCCCCGTTTACCTGGCTTCTTTTGCACAAAATTATCTCTGAGAATTTCGCTCACTACGAATCTTTCTGGTGGCTGCTTCGTGTTCTCGTAAGGTTTTACTAAAAACATGAGTCCCATCGTAACGGGCAACAAAAAACAAATATTCTGTACTTTCCGGGTTAAGAGTTGCTTTGAGGCTAGCAAGCCCAGGAGATGCGATCGCTGTAGGAGGTAAGCCGAAATTTCTATAGGTGTTATAAGGGGAAGGTGTCCCTACTTGGGCATAGGTTAGGGGTTGATCCGCAGTTTGTCTGATCCCTAAACCATATTCTACTGTGGGGTCGGATTCTAACCGCATTCCTTTTTGCAATCTGGCGGTAAAAACTCCTGCAATAAGAGGGCGTTCTTTCTGGACTACAGATTCTTTTTCTACAATACTAGCCATAGTTACCCATTCGACAAGGGTGTAATCAGTATTAGCTTGTTGATAAACAGGAAGGGCAATTTTTTCAAAGCTGTCTAACATAGCTTCGATTATTGCTTGGGGGTTATTAGTGCGATCGCTACTAATTTTATAGGTATCAGGATATAAAAATCCTTCCAGATGGGGAATGTCTTTAGGCAACCAGGGATACTTATCGTAGGGAATATTGCTAGCTGCGGTGATAAATTCTTCGGCACTAAAATAGCCAATAGAAGCAAAATACTCTCCCATTTGCTTAATTGACCAACCTTCAGGGATAGTAAAGGTAGTCTGCATGATTTCTCCACGCCAGATTTTCTGGGCAATTTCGGGTAAGGAATCTTGAGGAGAGAGTACATAAGTTCCTGCCTTAAAGCCTCCTCCCTTATCTTGTCGGGTTTGCCATTTTGTCCATAGTTTCCAGGCTGTAGTAGATTCTATTAGACCCTTTTCTGCTAATTTATTACCAATTTGTTGTCCACTCATCCCCGACTCTACAGTAAATTGAATCGGTTTGGTTGCTTCAGTTGCTGCTGGTGCGATAGCATTTTTCCACCAGAACCATCCCCCACCAATACCTCCCCCCACAGCCAAAGTTAATAGACTTAGTAAAAGGAAAAGTTGAGATTTTTTTTTAGTAGAAGTCATAGTCAGTAATCAGTAATCAGTTATCTGTTGCTTATGAAAAACTAACCACTAGCTAACAGCTAATAGTTAGCGCTCATCTAATTCTTCAAATAATAATTCTTCTAAAATCGGTTGAAATCCCTCTTCTTCTGGAGAAACTAATTCTAGTTCACCGTTAATATTGTAACGGGCGAAAAATAATAGGGGAGTTAAAGGAGTATAAATAGAATATTTCTGATCGGAATGATAGAAGCTTGCGAGAAACTGTAACTCTTCAGGTTCTAGTTCACTATCTTCTTCATCTAAATTCAAGGTTAATAATTGTTCTTCTTCGATGGGAGGCAATTCTCCTGTAGCGGTTAAAGTATAGGCAGTATGTTGCAGATAGAGATTGTGTTCTGCTAAAACCGCTTTAGCATTGGCAAAAATAGTGGCAATTTCTGCATCATCTTCTAGCATTACTGCCTCTGCATATTCTAGATCTTTATCATCATCCCAACTAATTATGACAATGGGGATATCTACAGGCATTAGTAGTAGATAAACTGTGCCATCAGTTTCTAGATAATGTTCAATGTAGCAAAGCAGCGATCGCCCATTGGCATCTACGAGACTTATTGTCTCCTCGTCATGGGATTCTGTGTCTCGATGGAAGTGAGATGACATAAACAGTTATCAGTAAACAGTTATCAGTTCATAGTGCTCCCTGGGAGTAACTAGATAATTACTCCTAGATAACTACTAAGTATAAATTATCAGTTAATAGTCATTGTTGCCCTTTTCATTAGAAAATTGAATATGTGCGTGAGTGAGTTCGGAGTTCGGAGTTTGGAAAATTGCTCTCTTTGAGAAGAAGTAAGGAGAGTATATTTTCTTGATCCCTAATCCCAGGATGATGACTTTGCAAAATATAGCTTCAAGGAATTTCATCCACTTTTTCTGTAGAGAAAAAGGATTTTTAGGAATTAAATGCAATTTTTCTTTTTGAAAGTGTTGATTGACCAAAAGTTATCTCTTTTGGCAAAAGGCTGAAGCATCAATTTTCTCATCATCCCTAGTTATTCTCGATTGCTTCTTAAGGTGGTGGCATCAATCAACTCTCGCTAAACCTATTCAGCTTACGGATTTTTTCCATATTATGAAAGTTTTTTTAGCTAATTTAGAAACAAGCCTCGGTAGAGTTTATAGCTCTCTTGAAATTGCCAATATGCTCTATCCTTCAGAAAGATGTGGCAAGAAGATTAATCAATTAGCTAGGAAATTTTCACAAAGGACAGGAATTCAAAAACGAAGTATTGTAATAGATTTAACTAGACTTCCCGAAAAATTTTTGATTAGCAAAGAATATCATCCAGTTAGATGGGGAAGTGAGTTATTTAAGAAAACAGTTCCGGTAAGATTATTAGAAAAAATAGGAAATATTCTATCAATATATAATATTTCATCCCATAAAAATGTTTTACCTAGTATTTCTGCACAAATTGCTGCTCAACTGGATTTAAACACAAACATTTTTCCTTTAGATATTCCTTATCTTGGCTGCGCAGGTGGACTTTTTGGTTTACAAAGAGCAATAGAACTGACTAAGCAAACTAATAAAGCGACATTTGTTTACATCTTTGACCAATGTTCTTCAACATTAAATCTATGTTCTGATAAGAACAGCTTGTATTTCACCAAAAGTCTGGTTGCCAATACGATTTTTTCTGATGGTGCTGTTGGCTTTCTTGTTCTACCAGAATCCTTATCTTATCTAATTCCCGCACCTAAAATAGAAATAATTGATACCTGTTTAAAGTTTGTTTCTGGGCAGGAAATATATATGGATGAGAATGTATTTATTCTAGGAGATAATATTCCTAAAATTATGCCTAATCTAGTGGCAGAATCTGTCATTAATCCTATATTAGAACGACATCAACTAACTCCATTAGAAATTAATGAGTGGTCTATTCATCAAGGAGGAACAAAAGTTTTGTCTGAGTTTGGTAGACCTGAAATCTTGGGATTGACTTCCGAAAACTTACAACCATCTCTAGATTTATTTAATGAATATGGAAATTTTTCTTCAGCAAGCTGTTTCTTTGTTTTAAAATCTTTTTTTGACAAATACTCTTTTCAACTCTTAAATAATGGTCTGGGAATGATTGTAGGATTTGGAGCTGGATATTATCTTGGAGCAAGTTTGTATCGTTGGGCCTCAGATAATTTATGAGAAACACTCACCTTTTGTATTCATCAGTTAATATTTTTTGTCTATGACCAAAATTACTAAAAAACAAATAGATGCAGGACAAGCTGTTTATAATAGTTTGACATTACTAATATACGATTTATGGGTTCTATCAATTTCTAATCAGTTTATTTGGGAATGCCCTTCGTCTCATATTTTAAAACTCTATAACGAGAATATATCAGAAAACCATCTTGACATAGGTGTAGGAACTGGCTTTTTCTTAGATCGTTGCCGGTTTCCTACTAATCAACCTCGCTTGTTTTTAATGGATTTAAACACGAATTGTTTAAAAACAACTTCTCATCGTATTAAACGCTATAAACCAATTACTAAAAGAGTAAATATTCTAGAAAAAATTGATTTTGAAGAGCGAGGTTTTGATTCAATAGGCTTGAATTATTTACTTCACTGTTTGCCAGGTACAATGTCAACTAAAGAAATTGTCTTTAAAAACATTAAACCTTTACTTAACCCTCAAGGAATTGTTTTTGGTGCTACGATTTTAAGCAAAGGAATTAAACAAAATATTCTAGCCAACTATCTAATGAAATTTTATAATAAAAAAGGAATTTTCACTAACAATGAAGATGATTTAGAAACTTTAAAAAAAATCATGAAAAACAATTTTTCAGAAAGCTCAGTCACAACAGTTGGATGTGTAGCTTTATTTTGGGGAAAAAGCTAAAGATCGCGACCCCGAGCTGACAGTTTATTGTAAAGCTTGGCGGGTATCTAACGGTCAGAAATTTGCCAAATCTGCTTTTGTTTTAGATTGGGAATCAGGAACAATTACTTGCCCTAATCAGGTAACTTTACCTTTTCGCGAGGGAGGCAAAGTGCAGTTTCCAGCAGTGACTTGTGCCAATTGCCCTCTCAGAAAAAAGTGTACTACCAGTAAGAAGGGGCGTAGTATTTCTATTCATCCTGATGAGAAGTTCATTGCTGAGTTACGGCAACGTCAATTAACTCCAACGGGGCGGGCTAAATTACGAGAACGAGTAGCTGTGGAGCATAGCTTGTCACACATCGGTCGCTGGCAAGGTGATAAAGCCCGTTACATCGGAGTGAGAAAAAATTTATTTGACTTACGTCGCACGGCAGTTGTTCATAATCTTCATGTACTAGTAAGGCTGTTGAAAGAAGACCCAGAGCTATTTAGTTCAAACGCAGGCACTGCTTAGTTTTCGATTACTGAATCGGTGTTCTAGGATTTTTTAGCCCTAGACTCTAATACCTTTAACCAACCTCTAGCTATACCCAACACGAAGGAAGGGGCAACCAGACGAGCCAAACTGCTAGCAATTAAAAGTGAATTGGAAGCTAGAGAACGAAAGATTCAAGAAGCGATAGACAAATTAAATTCTAACGATCCTGAAGATGCCGAACAGCTAGACGATTATTACGCCAAACTAGAGCATATCGAAGAAAGCCAGCGTGATATCGAAAAAAAGCTTAATAAACAGCAAGAAATAACCAACTGGGAACAACTAGAATGGCTCAAAGCTAGTTTAGTAGCATCTTGGCATGATGAAACTGTCAGAGGCAGAATTATCTTTTTACACCATCCCCCCTACGTTACCGAAACTACCAAATGGAATCAGGGACAGACTTTAGCAATTCGCGATCGCTTGCGCCAAGTATTCGATGATGTAGTTAAAGATATAGGTGCATTACCCGAAGGAAGGTCTGTAGTAGATATGGTTATATCAGGTCATGCTCACTGTATGGAACACCTTTACACCAAAAATACAGGATATGCCGACTCACATATTAACTGGATTGTCTGCGGTGGTAG
>JASJEK010000197.1 GCA_030064915.1 Xenococcaceae cyanobacterium MO_234.B1 | reverse complement strand
CAAAAGCAAACGCGCGCGAGTTTCGGAAGCTGGATGAGGGGAAACTTTCACGTCCAGATTTAAGAGAGAGGTGCGGAGGATAATACCTCCCATCGACTCTACCAAGGTCAATTTCTGTCTAGGAAAGTTGCTACTAGACTAAAGCTCTAGTTTTATCCAACATACAGGCGATCGCTTTAACTTTCCCAGTCGTGTTACTTTTATTCATTAGAAGGTTAGGACATAGGATTTAAAGTAGGGGCTTTTCGCGAAAAGCCCTTACAGAATTTGATTTGTCCTAACCTAAATTTGTAGGGCTATAGATTTAATCAGGGGTTGAGAGAAGAATTCCTAGAACCAATGGGGTTAACTCAACAACAGCTTGCTGATGGTATTGGAGTCAGTTATCAAAGAGTCAACGAACTTATCAACGGCAAGAGAGGTATTACACCCAGTACTGCCTTAAGACCAATACATTTTTACCTCGAGGGGCGCTTATCGAGCATAATCTCAAGATCCATAGTAGTATCTCCCCTCAGAATCGACAGTGTTACTATCTCTCCGGGGCTTCGTCGCGCCAAGAGTCTCAGAAACTGACGAGGGCGTTTCACATCGGTTCCAGCAACGGATAAAATGATATCTCCTGTATTTAATCCCTGCTGGGCTGCATGGCTTTCAGAATCTATGCTGAAGACATAGACTCCGACATTTCGAGCTAGTTTTACATCCAGCTTTTTCAGAGCCTCTCTTCGCTCCGAGGGAACCATGGATAGACTCACATCCAGGTAGCCCCTTGGAACTTTTTTACCCTGAGCAATTGAAGGAATTATGTGACGAATCTCTTCGGCTGAAATTGACCATGCAATCCCTTGTCCAGAAGGATGAATTGCCATGTTTACTCCTACAACTTCACCAAGACAGTTGAATAATGGACCCCCAGAATTGCCCGGATTAATCGGGGCATCAATCTGAAGTAGCCGTACGGAACGATCTTCAAGCACAAAGGAACTCTCTACATTTACGCCACTCACTATGCCTTTAGTTATGCTCTGCTGAAGCCCTAATGGATAGCCTATTCCAACCACCGGTTCTCCAAGAACAACAGTATTCGCAATTACTAGTCTAGGAGGGAGATCTTTACCCTCGACACTAATAACCGCTAAGTCAGAATCAGCATCGTATCCTTCAAGCACCCCCTCGAATTCACGACCATCCTCTAGTACTATCGAGAACCCCGCAGTATCCTTCACGACGTGATAGTTCGTCACGAGAAGATTCTCGTTGAAGAAGAATGCCGTGCCGGCAAATTGACTTCTCTTACTTTCCTGACCTTTGACAGGTCGAGTTTTCACCCTCGCTACACTCCTAGAAGTACGAGAAGACACCCAAGCTGCCATCCCTCGCGGTGTACTGGGGCACGGCACATCCCCAGACTGCTCACTTAAGACAAGTAAAGAGTTGCCACCCCTAACACTGCTTAATCCCGCTCCCGCTAGAGGTGAAACAGTCCCCAAAGAAAGGGCTGTCACTAGTGCAATAAAATAAAACTTATTCATAGATACAAAAGCGCATTTTAAAATTTTAAATTTAGCGAAGTATCATAGATTCAGATGATAAATCTATGAGTCAAATGCTTTTAAGAATTTTTGAATTTTTCTATTACCAGTTTATTTAACCTCATTAGGAATACCTACCGTATAAGTTACTAAAATCATCAATTAAAGTTTTGTAAAGTTATACCCATATTCCGTAGCCCCACAGATGAAGCACGGAAGAAATCCCGCTCAAACCGTGCTGGAATCTGGAAGAGAAAATTAATCGGCATTGTTCAAAACGGGGTCTGGTTCTAATATTAATTTAGAAAAATCACTCTCGGCTTTCTCAATTTTTTGGATAGCTAAAAATGAAATATTGCCAAGCTCACAAACTTTATGCCAGGAAATTTAAGCGTTATTGTGGAGTCAAACTTAAAGAAGTGATGGTTCGATTGGTAAAAAGACAGCAAAGACTCAAGAGTCTAATTTTCCCTCTACAACAGCATTAAAACCGTAAATAGTGCGACTTCCACCATAGGCGACTAACTCTACATCTTTTTCATCTCCTGGTTCAAAACGCACTGCTGTTCCTGCTGGTATATTTAATCTCATGCCTTTTGTCGCTTCGCGGTCAAATTGTAAAGCTTGATTGACTTCGTAAAAGTGGAAATGAGAGCCTACTTGAATCGGGCGATCGCCTGTATTGGCTACTGAAATAGTAATAGTATCTCGTCCAACATTAAGTTCAATGTCTCCTGGTTGGGTGATTATTTCGCCTGGTATCATGATTTTTTTGTTAATTGTTAATTGTTAATTGTTAATTGTTAATTGCTCACTAATTACCGATCATTCCTAACTTTTGACTTGCTACTTGCTACTTGCTACTTGCTACTTGCTACTTACTTAATGGGATGATGAACAGTGACTAGCTTAGTACCATCAGGAAAGGTTGCTTCTACTTGTACTTCTGGGATCATTTCTGGTACACCCTCTAAAACTTCGTCACGACTTAAAAGGGTTGTACCATAGCTCATAAGTTCGGCAACGCTTTTTCCTTCTCTTGCTCCTTCTAGTATGGCAGCAGAAATATAGCCTACTGCTTCAGGATAGTTGAGTTTAAGACCTTTGGCTTTCCGTCTTTCTGCTAATAAACCTACTGTAAAGATTGTCAGTTTATCTTGTTCTTGCGGTGATAGTTTCATCTCTTATCCTGAGCCTAGTTTTTTCCCTCTTGCTATTTTTAGGCTACAAATACAGCATATTGTAGAGATGTTGGATTTTTTTAATTTCTTAGCTGGGCTTAACTTCACATAACTCAACAATTGCAACAGACTAGCGACCCCTCTTGCAATGGTAAGCTAGCAATTGCCCTTGAAAATTATTATATTAAGGAATTACAAGAATGCCTGATTTAACAGAAACTCCCTTACTTTTAAGAGCAGCAAGAGGGGAAGTATTAGAACGTCCTCCTGTTTGGATGATGCGTCAAGCAGGTAGATATATGAAAGTTTATCGCGATTTGCGGGAAAAGTATCCTGGGTTTCGGGAGCGTTCCGAAAATCCTGAAATTGCGATCGAGATTTCTTTGCAACCTTGGAGAGCATTTCAACCTGATGGGGTGATTATGTTTTCTGACATTTTGACTCCTTTACCTGGTATTGGTATTGATTTTGATATTGTAGAGAGCAAAGGTCCCTTATTTGAAACTCCTATTCGTACTCAAGAGCAAATCGATCGCCTCAATCCTCTCGATCCTGAAAAATCTCTTCCTTTTATTAAAACTATTCTGCAATCTTTGCGCTCTGAAATTGGCAATAAATCAACCCTGTTAGGTTTTGTCGGTGCGCCTTGGACATTAGCTGCTTATGCTATTGAGGGTAAAAGCTCGAAAAACTATTCCATCATTAAAGGAATGGCTTTTAAAAAACCTGCAATATTACATCAGTTCTTAAGTAAGATAGCTGATGCGATCGCAATTTATGTGCGCTATCAGATCGATTGTGGCGCGCAAGTAGTACAAATGTTTGATTCGTGGGCAGGACAATTAAGTCCTCAAGACTATGAAACTTTTGCCTTACCCTACCAGCAACAGGTAGTACGTCAAGTTAAAGAGACTCATCCTGATACACCTTTGATTCTCTACATTAGCGGTAGTGCAGGAGTGTTAGAGAGAATGGGTAAATCGGGAGTGGATATTATCAGTGTCGATTGGACTGTGGATATGGCGGAAGCTAGACAAAGATTGGGACAAGAAATGAAAGTCCAAGGAAATATCGATCCTGGGGTATTATTTGGTTCTCACGACTTTATCCGCGATCGCATTATTGATACAATCCGTAAGGCAGGTAATCGAGGTCATATCCTCAATTTGGGACATGGAGTATTGGTGGGGACTCCTGAAGATAATGTCCGCTTCTTCTTTGAGACTGCAAAGCAAGCAGATCAGTTATTAGCCTCAGTGTAGGTTACTAAGTGATAGGTTATAGGTATTTTGACGTACTCCCGCCGTTAAACGCTTTGCGCTATAACGGACGGGGCTTATAAACTCTTGAGGAAACCTCAAGAGACAGCCCCTTGGAATTCTCGGAGGACGTTAACCCTCACTGGCTGCGTCAAGCAGACCCTACTTACTCGGAGGAAAACCTCTTTGTAACTACTTTTAAGACCGATTCCCAGAGCTCCATTAGCATCAGCGTTTATTAAATGACCAGCTTTAGTCCGATACAAACCACGCTTAATTCTTCTGCTTTAATGGGAGTACCCTGCGTGATTTTAGATGGGTTCTGTCGTAATTGCCTATTTCCTATTCTATGAAGCAAATTTTTATTACTGGTGCAACTGGCTGTATTGGTCAGTATATTGTTGAAATCTTAAGTAAAAACCCAAATTACGAACTACATTTATTAATTAGGAATCCCGACAAAATTCCTGGGGAGTGGAAAAATAATTCCTGTATCAATATTTTGCCAGGAGACTTGCAGGATATTGAATCTTACAGCGATCTGTTACTGAAAGAAATTAATGTAGCAATTTTGAGCGCTACTTCTTGGGGCGGAGCGACAGAATCTTATGATATTAATGTAGTAAAAACTTTATCTTTGCTCAAGATGCTCAATCCTAAAATATGCGAGCAGGTATTGTATTTTTCTACAGCTAGTATTTTGGATCGCAATAACAATTTACTTTTAGAAGCAAGTAAGTTTGGAACTGATTATATTAGAACTAAATATCAATGCTTATCTGAATTATCTAAATTAGAAATAGCAGATAAAATTGTGGCTTTATTCCCAACTTTAGTTTTTGGGGGAGATAATAATAAACCGTTATCTCATCTCTCTTCAGGATTACCAGAAATAGTCCAGTGGTTGGATTTAATTAAATGGTTGACAGCAGATGGTAGCTTCCACTATATCCATGCTCAAGATATTGCTCAAGTAGTGAATTATTTAGTAGAACATCCAGAAGCAAAAAATAAGTATAAAAATAAGTATGCTGTCTCAGAAGCACCAATTAAATATCTAGTTTTAGGAAATGCTAGTATAACTGTCGATAAGGCGATCGCAGATGTTTGTCAATATTTTAATAAGCGAATTTATTGGCGTATCCCTCTCTACATTTGGTTAGCAAATATCTTAATTAAATTGTTCCGTATTCAGATGGATGATTGGAGTTATTTCTCTTTAAATTATCGCCATTTTATATATCAAAATCCTGTGTCTCCTGCAACCTTTGGCTTAAAAAATTATTGCTCTAGTGTAAGTGACATTATGAAATTTTCTGGCTTATAATGATTTGCTTTTATCTAGTTCATAAACGAGTCATTAATTAATCGCTATTAAAGCAGAAAGATAAATCATGAATCTTCAATTGGGACGAGAAATATTAAGTAATCTCCAACTGGCTGAGTCTAGAGAATGGCTAGTCACCAATGGAATTGGTGGCTATGGTGCTGGTGTGATCGCAGGCACTTTAACTAGATGCTATCATGGGTTACTAATAGCAGCTTTACAACCTCCTGTAGCTAGAACTTTATTGTTAACTAAACTAGAGGAGACTATTCATTATAATGGAGAATTTTACGAGCTTTATACTAATCGTTGGGCAGATGAAACAATTACACCTCATGGTTATCTCAATATAGAAAGTTTCCATCTTGAAGGAACAATTCCAGTCTGGAATTTTGCTTTTGCTGATGCTTTATTAGAAAAACGTATTTGGATGGAGCAAGGCGAAAATACTACTTATATTCGTTATACTTACAAGAGAGGCAGTCAACCTCTAGCTTTATCTCTTAAAGCTTTAGTAAATTATCGAGATCATCATAGCAGTACTCACACAGTAGACAGAGAAATAGGCTATGTAATAAGTTCTTTAAAATCAGACATTAGTAATTTTCAGGGTATAAAAATACAAGCTTTTGCTGATGCTAATACTTTATATTTATTCGCAACTCAAGATGGTCAACAAAATGATTTTAGTTGGGAAATTAATCATACTTGGTATTATAACTTTGCTTTAGCAGTAGAAAAATATCGTGGTTTGGATGCAACAGAAGATCATCTTCATGCTGCTACTGGTAAAGTGACTCTACAACAGGGAGATTCTCTTACTATCATCGCTAGTACTGAGAGAAAAACAGAGATAAGTAACAACCGAGATGAAAAGATAATTAAGAGAGAGCGAGAATTAATTAATCTCTTTTATTCCCAAAATAATCTTACATCTGCACCATCATGGATCGAACAGTTAGTACTAGCAGCAGATCAATTTATTGTAGATCGTCCCTTAATTGATAACCCTGAAGGTAAGACTATTATTGCAGGTTATCCTTGGTTTACTGACTGGGGAAGAGATACCATGATCAGTCTATCAGGATTAACTATCTCTACAGGACGTTACAACATTGCTCAAACAATTCTTCGCACCTTTGCTAAGTATATAGATAAGGGAATGTTACCCAATGTATTTCCCGACGCAGGAGCAACCCCAGAATACAATCCAGAATACAATACTGTAGATGCTACTCTCTGGTATTTTGAGGCGATTCGAGCTTATTATAGTACTACAAAAGATCAAGAATTCTTAGGGGAATTATTCTCCCTGTTAGTCGAAATTATCGATTGGCATATCAAAGGTACTCGTTACAACATTCGTATGGATGATGATGGTTTACTTTATGCTGGGGAAACAGGAGTACAACTAACTTGGATGGATGCCAAAGTAGGGGATTGGGTAGTTACACCTCGTATTGGTAAGCCTATAGAAGTAAATGCTCTTTGGTATAACGCCTTAGTCTGTATGGCTTATTTTAGTATAATTTTGGGTAAATCAGACCGTAAATATCGAGAAATGGCAGAAAAAACGCGATCGCATTTCTCAAGATTTTGGTATGAAGTGGGTGGTTATTGCTATGACGTAATTGATACTCCCGATGGCAATGATACTGCTTTTCGCCCTAATCAAATTTTTGCAGTTTCTTTACCTATGATAGAGGGAATTCATGAATTCCCTTTACAGAAAACACAGCAAAAAGCAGTGGTAAATAAAGTAGGGCAAATGTTACTTACTTCTTATGGCTTACGCTCTTTATCTCCTTCTGACCCTAATTATGTAGGAGTATATGGCGGAAATCAATTACAACGAGATGGTAGCTATCACCAGGGGACTACTTGGAGTTGGTTAATTGGTCATTTTGTACAAGCTCATCTGCGAGTTTACCAAAATTCAGCATTAGCCCTCAGTTTCCTTGAACCTATGGCGAATCACTTGCAAAATGGCTGTATCGGAAGCATTAGTGAAATTTTCGATGGAGACACGCCTTTTACTCCGAGAGGTTGTTTTGCTCAAGCTTGGAGTGTAGCAGAGGTATTAAGAGTATGGTTGATGGTTAATCGTTAGATTTATTTGAAGTTAATGTTTCACGTCGGGTTTCGGATGGAAGGGGTAGAGTGGGAACACTCACCTTGACCCCTAATCCTTTCTTGCCCTTTTCTATTATGCTTCAGATATTCTCGAAGATTTTTGCATTGCTTGAGCAGTTTTAACCCGATCTAGCTTAAACATTAATACTCCTAAAGGAGTTAAGCAGAGGTCTAAGGAATAGGGTAAGTTGTGGAAAGACCACTCATCAGTCCACTTACCCCCTAAGTTCCCCATATTGCTACCACCGTATTTTTTCCCATCACTGTTAAATACTTCGGTGTAATATCCTGGTTCTGGAACACCAATGCGATAGTGACTGTGGGGTTGAGGGGTAAAGTTACATACCACAATTAAAAACTCGTTGGGGTTTTTACTGCGACGAATGAAAGAAACTACACTATGACGATTATCGCTACAGTCGATCCACTCAAAACCAGGTTCTTCAAAATCCCGATCATATAGTGCAGGTTGACTTTTATACAGTGCGTTTAAATCAGCAAAAAACCCTTTAAGTCCTTTATGATAATCATATTGCAGTAAATGCCATTCTAAATCTCCCCACACATTCCACTCACTCCATTGACCAAATTCCATACTCATGAACATGGTCTTTTTTCCTGGATGAGCAAACATATAGCTAAACAAACAGCGCAGGTTAGCAAACTTTTGCCATTCATCCCCTGGCATTTTCCCGATAATATTGCTCTTACCGTGAACTACCTCATCATGGGACAGCGCCAACATAAAGTTTTCGCTGTGGTGATACCACATACTAAAGGTGACATTATTCTGATTGAATTGACGAAACCAAGGGTCTATGTTGAAGTAATCCAGTATATCGTGCATCCAACCCATGTTCCACTTGAGGTTAAACCCTAAACCTCCTGTATAGGTAGGCCATGATACCATAGGCCAATCTGTAGACTCTTCAGCGATCGACAGTACTCCAGGAAAATAACTAAACAACAAACTATTGACCTGACGGAGAAAATTAGCAGCCTCAATATTTTCTCTCCCACCATAGTCGTTAGCAATCCATTCTCCATCTTCTCGGCAATAATCAAGATAGATCATAGAAGCGACAGCATCTACCCTAATACCATCAATATGGTATTTATCAAACCAGAATAAAGCATTAGCTACCAAAAAGTTCCTGACTTCATTACGATTGTAGTTAAAAACTAATGTCCCCCATCCTTTATGTTCTCCTTTACGGGGATCAGCGTGTTCATAAAGGTGAGTCCCGTCAAAGAAAGCTAAACCGTGACCATCTTTGGGAAAATGTCCTGGTACCCAGTCAACAATTACCCCAATACCGTTTTCATGGCACTTATCCACAAAGTACATGAAGTCTTCAGGATTACCATAACGAGAAGTAGGGGCATAATAACCCGTCACCTGATAACCCCAAGAACCGTCAAAGGGATGTTCGGCAATGGGTAATAATTCGATGTGAGTATAACCTAACTCTTTAACGTAAGAAATTAATTTATCTGCTAACTCGTAATAACTTAAAAATCTTGCTTCCTGTTTCCACTCTGACACAGGAGTGGGTTCAACTTCTCCTGATAAAAGCCGAGTTTTTTCCTCCGAAGAACCGTGCATCCAAGAACCGATATGAAGTTCATACACTGAGACTGGTTGACTTAGAGGATCTGTTTTACGGCGTTTTTCCATCCACTCATCATCATGCCACTGATAATTATCTAAATCAGCAACAATGGAGGCGGTTTTGGGTCTAACTTCTTGCTGGAAACCGTAGGGATCGGATTTTTCATAGATATGTCCTTCCCAATTTTTGACTTCGTATTTATAAACATTACCAATTTTCAATTCAGGAATAAATAGTTCCCAGATCCCATTACCCCGTTGACCCATTTGGTGTTGTCTGCCATCCCATTGGTTAAAATCACCAAGAACGGAAACATTGCGAGCATTGGGAGCCCAAACTGCAAAATAGACTCCTTGTACTCCATCAACTTTTGTGAGATGGGCTCCTAGCTTTTCATAAATGCGATGGTGATTACCTTCTGCAAATAAATGAATATCAAAATCGCTTAGTAAAGGAGATTGAAAAGCGTAAGGGTCATAAATTACTTTTTCGATATCCCCTTCTTTGATGCGTAATTGATAGTTATTCAGTTCTGGCTTTTCAATAGTGCAAACAAAAAAGTTGGGATGGTGCAGCGATTGCATCGGATATTCAGTACGCTCTTCGGGACATAATACCCAAGCGGAGCTAGCTTTAGGAATATAAGCACGGACTACCCAGCTTTTGACTTTCCCATTCTGTTCCGCTTCTGGATGACATCCCAAAATCTCAAAGGGGTTGTGATGTAGGTTATTAACGATTTGGTTGACTTGTTCGGGTGCAAGAGTTGAAGACATTAAATTACCAGTATTAGGGGTTTGATCTGCAAAAAGTTTTTAATTGTGTTAATGATCGCAAATATTTTTATAAATACTCTAACTATTTTTCGGTGAAATATGAACTCAACCCACAGAAAAAGTTAGAAATTACCTCTATAAAATGGGAAACAGGGTTTTGAGAAATTTACGTATTTCCAATAATAAGATTATTTCTCGAACCTGGGGATCAAGTTGAGGCGCAAATCGACTATTTTTTAAGCGGGCTTGAATTTCCGCGTATTCTGTAGCATTAAGATATTCTCCAGTAATACGCGATCGCCCTTCCAAAATAATCTCTGTACGTAATACTTCTTCAGGGGTGTCTTCTGGTGGTGGTAACGCCAATGTGGTTTGAGGACAAATCTCAAAAGAGATTGCCATAGTTAAAACTGATAATTGAGTTTTCATAGAAGGCATAAAATATATCTATCCCAAGAGAGAAATTTATTTTTAAATATACTTCTGAAATAAAACTTTTCCTAAAATTACAACCAAATAATCAAAAAAATCTTCAGCAAGATATGGTCAATCATCTGGTAAATTCACAAAGTCTCTATCTTAGGAAACACGCAAATAATCCGATAGATTGGTGGTATTGGGGGTATGAAGCTTTAAATAAAGCACAAAGAGAAAATAAGCCCATTTTTCTTTCTATTGGTTATTCTAGTTGTCACTGGTGTACGGTGATGGAAGGAGAAGCCTTTTCTGATACTGCGATCGCAGATTATCTGAATCAGAATTTTGTGGCGATCAAAGTCGATCGGGAAGAAAGACCAGATCTCGACAGTATCTATATGCAAGCTCTACAGATAATGGTAGGGCAAGGGGGTTGGCCTCTCAATATCTTTTTAACTCCTGGAGATTTAGTGCCTTTTTATGGAGGAACGTATTTTTCTGTTGAACCTCGTTACAATCGTCCTGGTTTTTTAGAAATTTTGCAAGCTGTGCGTCGTTTTTATGATGTAGAAACGGAGAAGCTACAAAATTTTAAACGAGAAATTTTCCATCATCTGCAACAATCTGCTACTTTTCCCGCAAAAGATTGGGATTCATTGACCCCAGAGTTGCTCAAAAAAGGAATTGAAACTAATACGGCAGTGATTACACCAAGGGATTTGGGAAGTCCCAGTTTTCCCATGATTCCCTACGTTAATCTGGTTTTACAGGGTAGCAAAATATCTGAGGAATCTAATTACGATCCTGAGCAACTATCCCGTCAACACGGTGATTGGATGTGCCGAGGGAACCTCGGCATCCCTCACCGTCAAAGGGGAAGAGATTTAATCCTAGGGGGAATTTTCGACCATGTAGCAGGGGGGTTTCATCGCTATACCGTAGATAGTACTTGGACTGTTCCTCATTTTGAAAAAATGCTCTACGATAATGGGCAAATTTTAGAATTTTTAGCTCATTTAGTCAGTAAAGAGGGGACAAATCCAGCAATTAAAAGAGCCATTCATCTGACGGTAAATTGGTTAGAAAGGGAAATGCGATCGCCTCAAGGCTATTTTTATGCTGCTCAAGATGCAGATAGTTTTGCTACTGTTGATGCTGTTGAACCAGAAGAAGGCTTATTTTATGTCTGGAGCTATCAGGAATTACAAAATATCTTAACTCCAGAAGAGTTAGTAGAACTACAAGGGGAGTTTACTGTTACTGTCTCAGGAAACTTTGAAGGTTACAATGTCTTGCAAAGATTGAATGAGCGAGAATTATCCGATAGTTTAGAACGGATTTTAGGTAAGTTATTTGTAGTTCGCTATGGGAACAATGCTACAGATTTAAAGACCTTTTCTCCTGCTAAAAATAAGCAAGAAGCCCAAAAAGGCATCTGGAAAGGACGGATTCCTCCCATTACTGACACTAAAATGATTACCGCCTGGAATAGTCTAGTTATTTCGGGTCTAGCTAAAGTCTATGGAGTAATAGGCGATCGCAAATCTTTAGAATTAGCCACTAAAGCAGCTAAGTTTATCTTGGAACATCAATGGCACAATGGAATATTACATCGCTTGAATTATGAGGGTCAGGTTACAGTATCTGCTCAATCTGAGGACTATGCTCTATTTATTAAAGCTTTACTAGACTTACATACTGTCTGTCCTACAGAACATCAATGGTTAGCAGATGCCATTAAAGTGCAAGAAGAATTTGACCGTCGTCTTTGGAGTGAAGAGACTGGCGGTTACTATAATAACTCAGCAGAAACAGGACAAGATTTGCTTATTAGAGAAAGAGCTTATATGGATAGCGCGATTCCTTCAGCCAACGGAATTGCGATCGCAAACCTAGTTAGAATTTCTCTTTTAACAGACAATTTAGATTATCGTCACAAAGCAGAGCAAGGGTTATGTGCTTTTGCTACCATTATGACGCGATCGCCTCAAGCTTGTCCCACTCTCTTTACGGCTTTAGATTGGCTACTTAACGGTAATGTGGTCAAAACGACAGAAGAGACATTTAAACATCTGATTACGCAATATTTTCCCACTACTGTCTATCGTATTGTCACCGATTTACCAGAAGGAGTAGTAGGATTGACCTGTAAAGATACTTCTTGTCTTGAACCTGCAAAGAGTTTGGAAGCATTAGTAGCTCAAATTAAAAGTTTATAGATACCTAATACTATTTATCTTGCGAGTGTAAGACCCTCACAAGAGCGTGAGGGATGTAAACGAGCGCGATAACTCTTCGGCTCACGCGGTTTACATTTTTGACGGCGAGGGATGCTCTCGGAAGCGAGAGCATATCCAATCGCCGTGTTGAAGTAAAATCTTCATAAATCAAAGCGAAAACAACTGGTACAATAGTTTTAGCGGTAAAGCGCAATTAAAAATCACAGGGATGGCTTCCCCAACCTTAGATCGTCGGAACAAATATCGCCCTAGAAATTGTAATGGTGACGCGGGTAGTAGGTTCAAGTTGAAAACACAGCCAAACAAGTTAAATAGAATTTAGATCCGTTTG
>JASJEK010000039.1 GCA_030064915.1 Xenococcaceae cyanobacterium MO_234.B1 | reverse complement strand
CCAATCTTATGTGTAAAGTTTACTTAAAAAAGCTAAAATGGGTTTGTTTGTTGACAAAAATTCATCCCATCAGCATAGCTGAGGGTCTTCTTTTTGCACTAAAGATAAACAATTTTGAGGAGTTGTGACCATGATTGTCATTCATCATAACCCGGACTGTGGCACGTCCCGAAATGTTCTCAGAGTTATTGAAGCTGCCGGCTATAAACCAATCATCATCGAATATTTGAAAGAAGGCTGGACAAGACCCCAGTTGCTGGCTCTGTTTGCTGCTGCGAACTTAACCCCATTGACGGCTTTACGCAAAACCAAATCTCCGGCGGAGGAACTGGGACTTTTAGCACCGAATGTAACCGATGAAGATATTCTCAAAGCTATGCTAGAATATCCAATCCTCGTCAATCGTCCCATTGTCTGTACCGAAAAAGGGGTTAAACTTTGTCGTCCTAGCGAAGTCATCCTCGATCTTCTCGAAAAATGGCCACCAGGACCTTTTGCCAAGGAAGATGGAGAACTAATACTCGATAGGGATGGTCAACGGGTTAGTTAATTGGGTTCTAACTTCATCAACTCCCTGAACTTTTAAAATCTTATCAGTCTAGCTGACCATCATAAGAAACTGATTCAAAAACAACGGAAAGACTAATGTTAAAGCGACCGAGGTTTAGGAATCCCTCGTTTTAACGAGGGAGGATGTCAAAAAATGGTTTCAGCGATCGCCTGAAGCCAAAAAATTAGCTAATATAATCTTGCAAGGCTTTTACCTCCAAAGGTTCAGAACGGAGAGAACGAATGGCTGCGACGGTAGCTTTTGCTCCCGCAATAGTAGTTATGATCGGTAATTTATAATCTAGTGCCATTCTGCGGATTAATCGCGCATCAGTTTGGGATTCTTCTCCTGTGGGAGTGTTGATAATTAGTTGAATTTGATTGTTTTTAATCCAATCAATGACGTGAGGACGACCTTCGTGTATTTTTAAAACTAATTCCACGTCTTCAATGCCATTTTCTTGTAATACCTTCCGCGTTCCTGAAGTAGCAACAATTTTAAAACCAAGATCGATAAAGTCTTTGACTACTGGTACAGCTAATTTTTTATCTCGTTCGTTCATGGAGACAAATACTGTACCTTCTAAGAATAAATCAACTCCTGCTGCAATTTCCGCCTTAGCAAAAGCTTTACCAAAGTCCCTGTCAATACCCATTACTTCTCCTGTAGAACGCATTTCGGGTCCTAATAGGGTGTCACTACCAGGGAATTTATTAAAGGGTAATACTGCTTCTTTGACTGCTATGTGTTGGGGTACTGCTTCCTCGGTGACTCCTAGGGATTCTAAGGTTGCTCCCGACATCACTAAAGAGGCGAGTTTAGCTAGGGGTACACCTGTAGCTTTGGAAACATAGGGGACAGTACGGGAAGCACGGGGGTTGGCTTCGAGGATATAGACTTGTTCTCCTTGTACTGCATACTGAATGTTCATTAAACCCACTACTTTCAAAGCTTGGGCTAGTTTGTAAGTCCAGGTTCGGATAGTTGCAATGGCATTCTCGGAAAGATATTGAAAGGGAATAGAACAGGCGGAGTCTCCAGAGTGAATCCCAGCCTGTTCAATGTGTTCCATGATGCCACCAATTATCACTTTACCAGTACTATCACACAAGGCATCAACATCAACTTCGATCGCATTTTCTAAGAATTTATCAATTAAGATGGGATGATCTGGTTCTACTTGTACCGCATAAGTCATGTAGCGTTTCAGGTCTTCATCAGAATAAACGATTTCCATCGCCCTTCCTCCCAAAACATAGGAGGGACGTACCACTACAGGATAATGAATTCGATTGGCAATATCTAGAGATTCTTCGTAACTACGAGCGATACCGTTAGGAGGCTGTAATATATCTAATTCTCGTAATATATGCTCAAATCTTTCCCTATCTTCGGCAGTATCAATAGAATCAGGTGAAGTCCCCCAGATTTTGGTTTGTAACTGAGGGAGGGACGAACGACCGTTTGCACCTACAAGATATTCCTGTAACGGTACAGCTAATTTTAAGGGTGTCTGTCCCCCAAATTGAACGATAATACCTTCGGGGTTTTCCGTTTCGATGATGTTTAACACATCTTCTTTGGTTAGGGGTTCAAAGTACAGGCGATCGCTGGTATCGTAGTCAGTAGATACGGTTTCGGGGTTGGAGTTTACCATGATGGTTTCATATCCCCCATCTGATAAAGAGAAAGAAGCGTGACAGCAGCAGTAATCAAACTCAATCCCTTGTCCAATACGGTTGGGTCCTCCACCAAGAATCATGACTTTCTGGTTATCTGAGGGTTCAATTTCCGTTTCTCCCTGTTCATAGGTGGAATAGTAATAAGGAGTAGAAGATTCAAATTCCGCTGCGCAGGTATCTACCAACTTATAGACAGGAATAATCCCTAAAGATTTGCGATATTCCCGAACTTCATCTTCAGTAGTTTTGGTGGCAAAGGCAATTTGGCGATCGCTGAAACCTTTTTGTTTAACCTCTCGCATTTCCTCAGTAGAGATTTCTCTAAGAGGTGTGCGTTTAATAATTTTCTCCGTTTCCAGTATTTCCTGCAACTTATCCAAGAACCACATATCTATAGCAGTTAACTCGTGGATTTCTTCAGGACTCATTCCCAGTTTTAGTCCGTGATAAACACTAAAAATCCTTTCGGGATGGGGAGTCCGCAAACTAGAACGCACTTGGGAAATAGTGGGAAGAGTCTCTTTTTTGTCGCAGCCAAAACCAAAACGTCCTGTTTCCAGCGATCGCAAAGCTTTTTGGAAAGATTCACAGAAGCTTCTACCAATAGCCATAGCTTCCCCTACAGACTTCATCTGAGTAGTTAAGACAGGTTCTGCCCCAGGGAACTTCTCAAAGGCGAAACGGGGGATTTTAGTAACAACGTAATCAATAGTGGGTTCAAAGGATGCGGGAGTTTTCTTAGTAATATCGTTGGGAATTTCATCCAGGGTGTATCCCACTGCTAATTTCGCTGCAAACTTGGCAATGGGGAATCCTGTGGCTTTAGAAGCCAAGGCAGAAGAACGAGATACACGGGGGTTCATCTCAATAACAATTACGTTCCCATTAATCGGATTTACCGCAAACTGAATATTAGAACCCCCTGTTTCCACTCCAATCTCGCGGATAATTGCTAAAGAATAGTCCCTGAGACGCTGATATTCTTTATCTGTGAGAGTTTGGGCTGGTGCAACAGTAATGGAGTCTCCTGTATGTACTCCCATAGGGTCAACATTTTCAATAGAACAGATAATTACCACGTTATCTGCTAAATCTCGCATTACTTCTAGTTCATATTCTTTCCAACCCAGTAAAGATTTTTCTACTAAAATCTGATTTACAGGGGAAGCATCAATTCCAGATTGGGCAATGTATTCGTATTCTTCTTGGTTGTAGGCAATTCCTCCACCTGTACCCCCTAGGGTAAATGCAGGGCGAATAATTAGAGGATAACTACCGATTTGGACGGCAATTTCCTTGGCTTCCTGCATATTATTGGCAATTCCCGAAGGACACACAGGAACGCCGATTTTTTTCATTGCTTCTTTAAATAACAAGCGGTCTTCCGCTTTTTCGATAGCTGGTAATTTTGCCCCAATTAGTTCTACCCCATACTTATCCAACACACCATTTTTGGATAGAGATACAGCGACATTGAGGGCGGTTTGTCCTCCCATTGTCGGTAACAGTGCATCGGGTTTTTCTTTGGCAATTACTTTCTCAACTATTTCTGGTGTTAGCGGTTCGATATAGGTACGATTCGCCATTTCTGGATCGGTCATAATCGAAGCAGGATTAGAGTTGACCAAAACTACTTCATATCCTTCTTCTCGCAAGGCTTTACAGGCTTGAGTCCCAGAGTAATCGAATTCACAGGCTTGTCCAATAACGATAGGTCCAGAACCCAGGAGTAATATTTTATTTATATCTTCGCGACGAGGCATAAACTATATCTTTCCGCTAACATAATATATCCAGCCAAATCATTTTATAGCGGATTTATCCTTTTACGACATTCTACCGAATTTTAGTAATAAGGCGATCGCCAAAGCAGTAAAAGCTAATTGTCCACCCAGTAAATTATGGCTCATTCCCTATGCTGGAATAGGAATCGCTGGTTGGACAAAGTTCAACCAGGAACTACTGTATATCAACAAGCACAAGAGTTAATAGTTTTTGCAGAAAAGAAATTACAAGAAATAGAAAATTAAGCAATGGTAAATACTCCTAAAAGTTGTCCTTGTGGAAGTCGCAAAAAATATCAATACTGCTGTGGACAATATCTTTCAGGAAAAGAATTACCAGAAACAGCAGAACAGTTAATGAAATCTCGTTATACTGCTTTTTGCCAGGGTGATATTGATTATTTAATTACTACACTTCATCCTGATAAACGCCAAGGAAGCGACAGAAAAGAATTAACTAAAAGTATTAACAATACTACTTGGCTAGGTTTAACCATAATAGACACTAGCCAAGGTAAAAAGCATGACAAGGTAGGTTATGTAGAATTTATGGCTGTCTTTAAAATAACTGAACCTCGACAGTTACACGAACGCTCTAAGTTTATCAAAACTGATGGTAAATGGTTTTATGTCGAAGGGGATATTATGCCAGATTTAATACCCAAGCGTAATGATAATTGTTGGTGTGGGAGTGGTAAAAAGTATAAAAAATGTCATGGTAATTGAAATCTAAATAACATCTAAATTTATCTTGCTATTGATTTCTATCTTACGGTTCGCTTATTTTTTTTTGAGGTTATAAAAATTAGCTATTAGTGAGTAATTAAGCTCGCAAATTAAGATAAGTATAGTTAAATCTTTCTGAAAAAATAACTCAATTGATGGATTTGTCGTCCCATAAAAGCCCATTTTATCAACGAGGGCAAAAAGCTATGTTGCTCATACCAATTCACTAAATAAACGCTATACATTAGACGAGTGCAGCTTTTGTTTTAGTAGCATTCTTTTTTAGCAAAGTTAAAGTGAATTGGTATCATTATGTCTGCTTTCTAGCCACTATTGTCGCCTCGCTAGCCAAAAAACTTATACCAATTCTCGTGCATTAGCTAGATATATAGAGAGTTAGAAGTTACTATGAAAAAGTTTTCAAACTTCTATGACTTCTGACTTTTTATTTTATACGAAGTCTTTTATTACTTTTGAGAAACGGTATTAAAATGTGATTGAACCAATTCCCATCGCAACCATTGCGCCGATCGCAGTATTAACAAAATTTACCATCTCATTAGTCAACCAACTAAAACGGGATTGCACAGTTGCACCAATAACGCTTTCGATATTAGTAGCGATAAAAGCAGCTATTAAACAGATGATTATGCCGTAAAAATTAATTAAACCTACACCCCATCCCACAAGTGCGATCGCAATAGAACCCACAATTCCCGCGAGAGTTCCTTCTAAGCTTACCGCCCCTTCCGTTCCCCTCGGTACTGGTTTGAGGTTAGTAATCAGAAAAGTACTTTTACCATAGGCTTTTCCCACTTCGCTGGCGGTAGTATCAGAAAGCTTGGTAGCGAAACTAGCAACATATCCTAAAATTAATAATTCTTTTAAGGGTGAATCTACAATAAATAGAGTTGCTACAGCACAAATAGTGGCAGTTAACGCCGAACCCCAGACATTTTCTGGACCTCTCATCCCCGATCGCTTTTCTGCTATTCCTTCCGCTTCTTTTTGCTCCATGCCGATTTTCGTTACTGCGGAACCAACCAGAAAATAGAACATAACGACTAAATAACCTTGCCAGTGGAGAGTACCCCACACCAATACCCCTAAGATCCAAGCGTGGAGATAACCCATAGGTGTTAGAAGTTTTTTAGGAATTAACCATGCGATCGCCAGAAGCACCAGATTTAAAATAGCAGCGATCGCCCAAGGAGAATTAGGAAGAGACAACATAACGTTAAGGAGGAGTGGAAACTAACAAGTAATAACTGATATGATAAGCCATGCCATCGGTGGGTTTGAGAGGTTAAAGAGATATGGCTTTAGTAGTTCAAAAGTATGGTGGTACATCTGTAGGTACAGTAGCAAGAATTAAAGCAGTTGCCCAACGGGTAGCCAAGACTGTACAACAGGGTAACAGTTTGGTGGTGGTGGTTTCTGCTATGGGAAAAAGCACCGATACCCTAGTAGGTTTAGCCCAAGAAATTTCCCCCAACCCCTGTCGCCGAGAGATGGATATGTTGCTATCTACAGGGGAACAGGTATCCATTGCTTTACTGAGTATGGCATTACAAGAATTAGGGCAACCAGCCATTTCCCTAACAGGGGCGCAGGTTGGTATTGTGACAGAAGCAGAACACAGTCGCGCCAGAATTTTAGAAATTAATACCGCTCGCCTGAAAAAGCATCTAGATGAAGGAAAAGTAGTAGTAGTAGCAGGGTTTCAGGGAGTTAGTAATGGGGAAGAGTTAGAAATTACTACCTTAGGAAGGGGTGGCTCGGATACTTCGGCTGTTGCCCTTGCAGCTTCTCTACAAGCCGAACGCTGTGAAATTTATACTGATGTCCCAGGTATCCTTACTACCGATCCTCGCATTGTTCCCGAAGCCCAACTGATGGACGAAATTACCGCCGATGAGATGTTAGAGTTGGCGAGTCTAGGTGCAAGTGTATTACATCCCCGTGCCGTAGAAATTGCCCGTAACTTCGGCATTACCCTAGTAGTATTATCCAGTTGGAGTGATGCTCCAGGAACAAGGGTTACTAGCCCCTCTCCCAAACCGCGATCGCTGTCAGGCTTAGAAATAGCTAAAGCTGTAGATGGAGTAGAAATTGACACTAATCAAGCGAAAGTTGCCTTACTCCGCATTCCCGACCGTCCAGGGGTGGCTGCTAAGCTATTTGGGGAAATTTCCCGTAACAACGTTGATATAGACTTGATTATTCAATCGGTTCATGAGTTCAATACTAATGACATTGCCTTTACTGTAGTTGAAGATGTACTAAACCAAGCAGAAGCCGTATCAGAAGCACTCGCCCCATCCCTCCGCAGTCAACCCACTGCCACAGAAGAAGCAGAAGTAATAGTAGATCGTCAAATAGCCAAAGTTGCCATCTCTGGTGCAGGAATGATCGGTCGTCCTGGTATTGCTGCCAAGATGTTTAAAACCCTGGCTGATGCAGGAGTTAACATCCAGATGATTTCCACCTCAGAAGTTAAAGTAAGTTGCGTGATCCACCAAGATGAATGCGATCGCGCTTCCCAAGTTCTCTGTGAAGCTTTTGATATTGATAGTTCTTCTCTCCCTGTTTCTTCTGCTTCTATCCCCTCCCAAGTTCCGCCAGTCAGAGGAGTTGCCCTAGACCGCAACCAAGCCCGTTTAGCTATTCTCCATGTCCCAGACCGCCCAGGAATGGCAGCCCAAATTTTCGGCTTACTAGCAGAGAAAAACATTAGTGTTGATACCATTATTCAGTCCCAACGTTGCCGAGTCATTAACGATATTCCCACCCGTGACATTGCTTTTACTGTCGCCCAAGGGGATGCCGAAATTGCCCGCAATGCCATTAGTGAACTAGCTAAAACCATTAACTGTGGCGAAATCATTGTAGATACTGCGATCGCCAAAGTTAGTATTGTGGGTGCAGGGATGATCGGTTGTCCTGGGATAGCAGCTAAATTCTTTTCTGCATTAGCCAAGGAAAACATTAACATTCAGATGATTACTACTTCCGAAATTAAAATTAGCTGTGTCGTAGCAGAAACCGAAGGAGTCAAAGCCTTAACAGTAGTTCATCAAGCTTTTGACCTAGCAGGAAAAGATAAAATTCATGTTCCAGCTTAGTCTTAAGGTAAGTAGTCAGGATTGAGGGCTTCAGAGGATGTCTGAAAATTTAGGAATGAGTTGGTAGCGATCGCAAAAAGAGAAGAATCTCAAAAGCCTGAATTAGCAGCCACTTTGAGACTTAGTAACATTTTGTTACTAAGTCATTGACAAATGGGACACAACCTTAACTTGTGGCGAATGACTTTAGGGTAGGTCTTTAACTCTTGCCAATAACCTAGTCAATTTAATGACTTAAGCTGGTCAGCTAGCTAAAGGACTGAGGCTTGAAGCCCCGTTCGCAAAGAGCGCGGGGTGCTGAGATGCTATTTACCGACGTACAGAAGTTCTTAGATGGAGACTATCCTACTAGTCAGGTCCGCGAAAGTCTTCTGATTTCTTTTGATTAGGACTATGGTAGGGAATAAACCAACTAATGATAATATAAAATTACCGACAAAAAAGTCAAATTAAAGACTTAAGGGAGGGCAACAAGGAATAAGTAAGGAAATAGCGTATCTAAGCTAAAGATAGTAACCAGAAATCTTAATATATATAGGATTTAATCAACTCTGTATTTATTGAGAGAAAATAATAAAAGTAAATTAAAATTTCTACCCTAGCTTATATCCATAAGCTCAATTCGGACTTGCTCAAGTCAAGGAGACTAAAATAAATGACTGTAGAAAACCTTGAGGCTAACGGTACTGAAACTCAAGAAGAAAATACGACAGATAATGAAGGACAAAAAACCTTAGCCTTATCCGTTCCCCAAAAAACACTTCTACCTGGTAATAGACCTGTTGAACCTAGTCACTTACAAATCGTACATACCTATTCTTCCGTGGGTTCAGCCCGTCCTGTGACAAAAAGTGATATTAAAGTAAGTAATACCATGGTTATCTCAGGGAATCGTCCTATAGCTTTGAGTAACTTACAAATTAGTGAAACCTATGTTGTAATGGGAAATCGTCCTGTTGCTTCTAATGAAATCGATGATCCATCTACTTTAATGGGTTACCTAGATTAGATACTGAAAATCAAAATTCTGGCTTTTAACTGTTGTGGTGGATGTTATGTCCACCATTGTTTTTATCTTGCAATATTGAATAAACAAAAAAGCCTAAAAACAACGATTTACATATTCTTTTGATAGCTTCGTCAGATGTTAAAAATCGTTACAATCAATTATGTTTGCTAAGTTTCAGTATAAATGCCTAACCTCGACCAGTCCTTAGATACTATCCGCATTCGTGGTGCGCGACAACATAATCTTAAGAATATTAATCTCGATCTTCCTCGCAATAAATTAATTGTGTTTACTGGGGTATCAGGTTCGGGGAAATCTTCCCTGGCTTTTGATACCATCTTTGCCGAAGGACAAAGACGCTATGTAGAGTCTCTGAGTGCTTATGCGAGACAGTTTCTAGGACAACTAGATAAACCGGATGTCGATGCAATTGAAGGTTTAAGTCCTGCTATTTCCATCGATCAAAAATCTACTTCCCATAATCCCCGCTCTACTGTAGGTACTGTTACGGAAATTTACGACTATCTGAGGCTACTTTTTGGTAGGGCAGGAGAACCCCATTGTCCCCATTGCGATCGCTCTATTGTACCCCAAACTATTGACGAAATGTGCGATCGCATTATGGCATTACCAGATAAAACTAAGTTCTTAATTCTCGCACCTGTAGTTAGGGGAAAAAAAGGCACACATCAGCAATTATTATCTAGTCTCGCTGCTCAAGGTTTTGTGAGAGTTAGGGTTAATAATGAAATTAGGCAATTAGCAGACAATATTGAACTAGATAAGAACCATAAGCACAATATCGAAGTTGTAGTTGACCGACTGGTCAAAAAACCAGGCATAGAAGAAAGACTAGCAGACTCTCTTAGTACTTGTTTGCATCTAGCAGAAGGTATTGCTGTTGTTGATATTATTTCCTCTAGTGAATCGCAAGATAGTGAACCAGTAACCAATATCACTTTTTCCGAAAACTTTGCTTGTCCCGAACATGGCGCAGTGATGGAAGAATTATCTCCGAGACTATTCTCCTTTAATTCTCCCTATGGTGCTTGTCCTCATTGTCATGGAATTGGGAGTATGCGGACATTTTCCCCTGAGTTAATGGTTCCTGACCCCAAACAGCCTTTATATAGCGCGATCGCACCTTGGTCGGACAAAGATAATACTTACTACCTTTCCCTTCTGTATAGTTTAGGAGAAGCCTACGGTTTTGATATTCATACTCCTTGGGAAAAGCTAAACCAAGAACAGCAAGAAATATTACTTTACGGAACAGAAGAACCAATACTGTTTTATTCTGACTCTCGTAAGAATAAAGGGGAGAAAGATGGTTACTATCGTAACTATGCTGGCATTATCAAAATGCTAGAACGGAATTATCAAGAAAGTAATTCTGATGCACTCAAGCAAAAACTAGAGCAATATCTTATCAATCAACCTTGTGAAGTTTGTCAGGGAAAAAGACTCAAACCTGAATCTTTAGCAGTTAAATTAGGGCAATATAAGATTAACGATTTGGTAAGTGTGCCAATTCGAGAATGTTTAGCTAGAACTAACAATTTAAAACTAACACCTCGTCAAGCATTAATTGGAGAATTAGCTCTTAAAGAAATTAAAGCCAGATTACAATTTCTTTTAGATGTGGGCTTAAACTATCTTACTCTCGAACGTCCTGCAATGACTTTATCAGGGGGAGAAGCCCAAAGAATTAGATTAGCTACTCAAATTGGTGCTGGTTTGACAGGAGTTTTGTATGTTTTAGATGAACCTAGTATTGGCTTACATCAACGAGATAATGGTCGTTTATTAGCTACTCTTAAAAAGTTACGGGATTTAGGAAACACTTTAATAGTAGTAGAACATGACGAAGACACCATTAGAAATGCCGATCATATAGTTGATATTGGAGTTTTCGCAGGAATACATGGGGGAAAAATAGTAGTTCAGGGAGACTTACAAGATTTACTTGCTTCAGAAACATCTTTAACAGGAGCATATTTATCTCAAAAAAAAGTAATTGCAACTCCATCAGAAAGAAGGGTAGGTAAACAAGTATCTCTTGTTCTCAAAAACTGCCATCAAAATAATCTTAAAAATATTGATGTTGAGATAGCTTTAGGAAAATTTGTCTGTATTACTGGGGTATCAGGTTCAGGAAAATCTACTTTAATTAATGAATTACTTTATCCTGCCCTACAACATCATTTAACTCGTAAAAAACCTTTTCCCAAAAACCTAGGAGAAATAGAAGGCTTAACAGCTATTGACAAGGTAATAGTAATTGATCAATCTCCTATTGGTAGAACACCCCGTTCTAACCCTGCAACTTATACAGGAGTTTTTGATGCAATTCGGGCTGTTTTTGCCGAAACTGTCGAAGCTAAAGCCAGAGGTTATAAAGCAGGGAGATTCTCTTTTAATGTCAAAGGAGGTAGATGTGAAGCCTGTAGCGGACAAGGAGTAAATGTTATTGCCATGAATTTTCTTCCTGATGTCTATGTGCAATGTGATGTGTGTAAAGGAGCAAGATACAACCGCGAAACTCTCCAAGTGAAGTATAAAAACTATTCTATTGCTGATGTTTTAAACATGACAGTAGAAGAAGCATTAGCAACTTTTAAAAACATTCCTCGCGCAGCTAATAAGTTACAAACTCTGGTAGATGTTGGCTTAGGATATATCAAATTAGGACAACCAGCACCCACTCTATCTGGTGGGGAAGCACAAAGAGTTAAACTCGCTTCAGAATTATCTCGTCGTGCTACAGGAAAAACCCTTTACCTGATAGATGAACCGACTACGGGCTTATCTTTTTATGATGTCCATCACCTATTAAATGTTTTACAAAGATTAGTAGATAAAGGTAATTCTTTAGTAGTTATCGAACACAATTTAGACGTTATTCGCTGTTGTGACTGGATTATTGACTTAGGTCCAGAGGGAGGAGATAAAGGAGGAGAAATAATTGCTACTGGTACACCTGAAACTGTAGCGAATAATAAAAATTCTTATACTGGACAGTATTTAAAACAAGTCTTACAGAGATATCCTGTTTTTGCTAGCCCTAGTTAAACTCAATTAACTTAAAACAGTTAATGGACAATCCCATCAAACAATTTACGGTTTCCGAAATCGCCAAAGAGCAACTAATTAAACTTAAACGCAATACCAAGATCGAACAGTGGAATATCCTTTGTCGCTGGGCTTTGTGTCGCTCTTTGGCAGAATCTAGTATACCTGCTCCAATTCCTATCAGTAAAAATAGCAATGTAGAATTAGCTTGGGAAGTTTTTGGGGGAGAAATTGGGGATATTCTTCTGATTGCTTTAAAACAAAGATGCCATCAAGATGGTTTGAGTACAGACGGAGAAACCCTCAAGCAGCAATTTCGCTTACATCTCCACCGTGGGATTAGCTATCTAGCAGGAGATACTAATCTCAATAATATTGAAGATTTAATCACTTTAGTTATAGAAAATGATTAATCTCATAAGCGGGGTCATATCAAATTTGGTTAAATGAACTCAGTAAAAATAAAGTCAAACCCTTGTAGTTACTAGATCGCATCTATGTGCAATTAACAGGATTTGATATCACGGGAACAACAAGGTCATACCAACTTGCGTTAATAGACGTAACTTTGAAGTTAATTTTCCAATCTTAAGTTACAGATTAGCTGCAAGATCTCAGTTCTAACTAAGTATCGGTTCAAGTTCTTGCATAATGATTATAGATAGTAGTTTGCAACATAAGGAAGATAAACAACTAATGGGGATTGACCGCAACGAATACCAGCAACGCCGAGAACAACTCATGGCAAAAATCGGCAGTGGTACGGCTATATTTCGTAGCGCACCTATGGCTACCATGCACAAAGATGTTGAGTATGTTTATCGTCAACACAGCGACTTTTATTACCTAACAGGATTTAATGAACCAGAAGCTGTAGCAGTATTTGCACCCCATCATGAAGAACATCGCTTTATTTTGTTTGTGCAACCTAAAGATCCTGAAAAAGAAACTTGGACAGGATATCGTTGTGGTGTGGAAAATGCTAAAGCTATTTATGGTGCAGATGAAGCTTATCCCATTACAGAATTAGATGAGAAGTTACCCCAGTACTTAGTTAATGCCGATCGCATCTATTACCATTTAGGACAAGATCAGGATTTTAATCACAAGATTCTGGCTTTGTGGCAAAGACTACTAGCTGGTTATCAAAAAAAAGGTCAAGTTCCTACTGCGATCGCCGATACTATGCCGATTACCCATCCGATGCGCCTAGTTAAGAGTTCTTCGGAAATAGCGATAATGCGGAAAGCCACAGCTATATCAGCAAAAGCGCACAATCGCGCTAGGGAATTTGCTCGCCCAGGAGTATATGAGTATCAAGTGGAAGCAGAAATTGAACATACTTTCCGTTTAGAAGGTGCAATGGGGGCTGCATATCCTTCTATTGTGGCTTCTGGGGCTAATGCTTGCGTGCTGCACTACATCGAAAACAATAGCCAGATGCAGGATAATGAACTACTACTAATTGATGCTGGCTGTTCCTACGGTTACTACAATGGAGATATAACTCGCACTTTTCCTGTCGGGGGAAAGTTCACCCCAGAACAAAAAACCCTTTACGAGTTGGTACTAGCAGCCCAATTAGCAGCAATTGAGCAAGTACAACCAGGAAAACCCTACAATGAGTTTCACGATGCTGCGGTAAAAGTCTTGGTAGAAGGATTAATGGACTTAGGTTTATTGCGAGGAGATATAGAAGAAATTATCAAAGAAGAAAAATATAAACCCTTTTATATGCACCGTACAGGACACTGGTTAGGTTTAGATGTCCATGATGCTGGTGCTTACAAGCACAACCCCGAAACTTGGCAAACCCTACAACCAGGACATATCTTAACAGTAGAACCAGGAATTTATATTTCTCCCTATATTAAGCCAGCAGAAGGACAACCTGAAGTCCCTGACTGTTGGAAAGGAATCGGTATTCGTATCGAAGATGATGTTCTAGTTACTGAAACTGGTCATGATATCCTCACTGCGGATGTGCCGAAATCTGTCGCAGCAATGGAAAGGTGAACTACCTACGCTGATTCTAGCGAATACAGCTTGGGCTTCCTACCCAATAAACATCACCACAAGTACGGGAGAGCCATTAACTATTGGTATTTTTCCCAAATAAATAAGTCTTCTGGACGATCTACATCTGGGAGAGTAGGCAGATAAGCAGTGTTTAAATTTAGGCTATTAGCAATGTTTTGGGTTTGGGCTAAAACTTGAGATGTTCCCCAATTAATGTTCTGGAATAATTCAGGAATCAGGCGATTTAAGCCAATTAAATAGTAGCCTCCATCTTCGGCTTTTCCTAATACTAAATCCTGTTCTGAGAGGGAAGTAAAAGCTTGATTGAGTAGAGCCAGATTAATATCGGGACAGTCAATCCCAATAGTTACAACTTTTGCTGCACCATTACTAAAAGCCTGATTAAAAGCAGACTGCATTTTATAACCTAAATCTCCTGTAACTTGAGGATAGTAAGTTAATTCTTTTCCTAACCAATTGGACATTAAAGATTCATCACCCCCTGCAAAATGAATCGCAATCTTTCCCCCAATAACTCTTTGCCATTCTTTGGCGTTTTTTAGGGTGTGTTCACTCATTTGACGCTGTAATTCTGCTGCCCCTTCTGCCCCTAAAGCTGGAATCATGCGGGTTTTAGTTTTTCCAGGTTCAGGATAGCGAGTGAAAATAATTAGGGTTTTATCATTAGTCATTGATTATATTTAGTGGATTGGCTATCTTTTGTGACATATATCTTTTGTGACATACAGGTTGGCTTATGTTGTACCTTCTTGGTTATGGAATAGCTTGCGCTTCAAGACACGCCTTTCTCGCCAAATTCCTAACAAGTTAAAGATCACAAAAGTCGGTACTACCATAATCGGAGCCAAACTCATGGGGAATGTGTATACTGTCTCTGCTGTTGGCTGGTGTGTGAACACTTGTAGCGCCCCAGGTAACCCAAGCTGAAGTAGAAGAGGTGCAGTTGGCACAATAATGAGGCAGCCAATGAGATGCCAAGTAATTAAGACGCGACTTCTAATTTTTTGCTCCATGGCTAATATACCCATTACCAATGCTGACAGACCGAAGCAAAGATCGGGAACTCCTACGGCAACTTCAAAGTACAAGGGAAAATTACCCTGCAATGTGTGGTAGGCAGTACCAATAGCTGAGATCCTTCCAGCTTGAAAAAATGCTAACCAATGTGCTGGAGTTACATCCAAAGTAAATGCGATTCCCTTTCGTACCGTTGGCAATGCTAAACTGACAAACACAATAGTAATAGGGATAACAGGCATCCAAAGTGCAGGATAGAGTTGATAAAAGTTCTCTGACTCATATATTCCCGATATCCCCAAAATTATAGCGATCGCAGTCCAGATTGTTAGCCCAGCAACAGGTACAAATGATGCTATCATCTGTGTTGTATTAATGTGTCCGTTATGTCGTGCTTTCAATACCAAAAACGGAATAAAAAGCAACTGAAACAAAATAAGAAGAGGTATTATAGTCACGATCTTTTCCTCTAAATCTAAAATTCGGTTAGATGATCCCTTTTTCCCCAAGGTAATTTTTAATACGAAATCAAAATCTGCGATTAACAATCCTCATAAAATGTTTTTTGCCGATTGCATTAGCTTATAGGTGACTAGCTCTGCGTCGTACTTCAAATCTTGTTTGCCAACTTTTACTACAGAATGAATACGTTTATCTACTTCATACACTCTGACCCACTCCAACTCACCAGCCTCTTTGAGTAGTCCAGAGTGGGGCGATCGCAATTTTTGGGTGTATTCCACCTGGGTCAAAAGTATTTTTCATAGTTACCTCCCGTAAATTAAATACGACTGGTCGTATAAAAGCAAATCAGTGTTTTTACAAAAATTAATTAATCTGCCTAACTATATTTTGCTTGGCGAAACAGGTTCTTATATCAAATCCAGTTGAACAACCACACTAAAAAAAGCCAAAAATCTTATTGTTACGGGATTGCAACTATGGGCAATTAGCCGGATTTGATATTACCCTACTTCTTCCCGATCGCTATTTAACTTGGTAGGAGGAAAAAAAAAGGATATAAACATTTAAAAATTGAGCAATCATGACTACAGTAGCATTCAATCCTACCAAAGCTGAAGCCTTTGTTGATCGCTTGCTTGACATTCTCAACAGGGGCGCGGTCACGCAGTGGCTCGCTTTGCGAGATCGCTATTGCAATGTAAGACAATGAAGATTGAAACTAACAAAGCTGTTGTTAGACAGTTCATTAAAGCTATCAATCAGCAAGACTTTACACAGCTTGACGCTGTTGTTTCATCTGAAGTAGTCCGCCACGGTTCGCCACCAGAAACTTATCTGAAAGGACTTGCTGAACTTAAGGAGTTTTTACGAGGCGAGTTGGAAATCTTTCCTGATGCTTACGAAACTATTCACTTTCTGATTGCTGAAGGTGAAATGGTTGCAGCTTACCTGGGCTTTCGTGGAACTCAAAGAGGTAAACTTGGTCCTTTCTCACCCTCTGGGAAGACACTTGAAACTGACTTTATGTGTATCTTCCGCCTGAAGCAAGCCCGAATTGTGGAAGTGTGGGCTTTGTGGGATCGCCTAAATGCCCTAAATCAACTAGGTCATCTTGCGATTAACGAGTCAACTTAATTTATGGGTTAGAGAGTTTATTTAAACTTCGGTAGCCACCCAAACTATTTTCGAGCTTTAGTAAAGTTATGATGAGTAATCAGATTGTAATAAGACCCTTGAACTCTTCTGATGCTGAAGCTTTCATTAAGCTGCGTCATGAAGCACTGGAACGAGAACCACTGATGTTTGCTGCTTCTGTTGAAGATGACCTTGCCCTATCTCTGTCGTTTGTTCAAAAGGCTTTCGAAGATACAAAGAAATCCATAACCTTCGGTGCATTTCTAACAGGATTAATTGGGGTTGTTGGTATTTATCGTGAGAGTAGTTTGAAAGCGTTACATAAAGTACGATTGTGGGGATTTTATGTTTCTCCTGCTTATCGAAATGGAGGAGTTGGCAAAAATTTATTATCCTATGCTATCAGCTACACTCGCAATCTAGATGGAGTACGCCAGGTTCATTTAAGTGTAAATGAATGTGCAGAAACAGCGTTACACCTTTATGAAAAGTTTGGATTTCAAACCTGGGGTATTGAACCAAATGCTTTATTTTATGATGGAGAGTTTATGACAGCACATCATATGTTACTGGAAATTTAGAGATTATTTAGTATTTATTGGCCAATGTGGATGATTTTTTAGCTATTAACACCATTTTTTCAACCAGAACAGAGGGAGGACATAGAAGATACGATTTAATAGCATTATGCCGACTTATCAAACGATACTCCCACCTAATATTTATCCAATAAGAAGTATTTTGAGTTCCGACTGGAAAATCTTTTTCCGAACCTTTAACCCAGAACTTTTTTACTGTTTTTAGCTTTCTTTTAACCCGGTTTTTTACTATTTGAAGATA
>JASJEK010000196.1 GCA_030064915.1 Xenococcaceae cyanobacterium MO_234.B1 | reverse complement strand
AGCTATCCCCCACCGAATCAAAAACATACTGTATTTCTGTTGCATTTCTAACTCCATTAGCCTGACTCCTATAAGCCAAATTAATCGGTCGCAGAGCAATCCAAGTATTTTCTAGTTGGAAAAACCAAATACCACTATCTTGAATAACTGTGCCAGTACCGCCTGGTGCAAGAGTCGGGTCAGGAGCCATAAAATAGAAAGAGTTGCCATCAGCCGGTCTCAACCAAAGTGCCATATTTTGGTACTGAGCAATCTGATCGCCGAGGCGTTTATAGGCTGAGCCATCGAGAGAACTAGTATTGGCACCGAAAAAATCTACACCACGGGCAGAATTATTGCTAGCCAATTTAAAAGTTGTGACATTCCACAGTTCTGCTTGGTAATCGGAGGGAGAATCTGGTGCTGCAAGGGTACCCAAATGGTAAGTTTCACCGTAATAGTTAGTCTCAAAATAGCGTGGTGAATCAATTTCGGGAGGAGTTGGAGCGGATGGCTTAAGTGCAATATCCTCAAAATAAGGTGACTTAGTTGCCAGAATCTCTGTATGTTTATCAAAGTTCTTCTGGGCAAGAGCCACCACAGCTTGGGGCGGTCTGTAACTACTTAGAATAGCGTGAACACTATTGCTGATATCTGGATTTGGATCAGATAGGGGTGAGTCACCGAAGTATAAGTGATAAAAGGAAGCTGAACCATTAAAGGGAAGCTGAAGTCCAGTATTACGGAGGTTCGGTCCACTGAGACCACCATGATAATATTTCAGAGCAGCAGCGGTAAAATTCTGATCCAAAGAAGCTTTAGCTGCTTTTTTGACTTGAACCCCCTCTCCGTTTTCAGGAGCAAAGTCATACATATTTAGGTTTGCTGCTGCTGTCCAGTTGAAATAGTTAGGAGAATCCCACTCTCTTATTCCGATTTGCCAATTGGTTCTTACTCTTTCGAGGTAATTCTGGGCATACAGATCGCGATTCCCCGTGTTGCCTGTCTCATTTGCCATTAGATAAATAGCAACTTCCCGCATTGCCTCCAGGTTGTCAGTATTGCGGATATCGACCCAACTGTTGCGACCATTCGGCGTCCAGTTTTCGTTAGCACCTAACTCTGGATCTTTAGCAGGGTCGTAAATCGGATTTGGTCGCCATAAAGGATCGGGATAAGGGATACCCGTATCAGGATCGCTCCAGTTATCATCAAGCCAGGTATCAGCTCCTAGATACATAGTGCTGGTATCAGTACCTGCATAACTGGGATCGAGATAGTTCAGCCCCAGACTCTGACTCAATTGTCCGAAATAGAAATACTTAGTAACCTGAGTTTTGAGAGTAAAGCTAGGGAAATAGTCTACACCTTGGGTCAAAAAGGATAAACTGTCCCCACCCACATCACCAGCTTGGAGAAAGTTTTTCGCCTGATTGATAGAATTACTGTTATTGTTGGCAACACCCCAAATATAAGAAAGCATAGCACGGGGATAGGAGCGTTTCTCTTGCTCAAAAAATCTGCCGCCGTAGCTTGTACTGCTACTCTGTGCTTCGATAACTGCGTTATAACGCTTGATGAATTCATTTTCTTGCTCCTCTGTCCAGCTTGTATTCTGGAACTGCTCAGAAACTGGATAGGGAGTAACATGAATGTAGTCCGCCCCGTCGATATCCTTTTTGTAAAAAAGATTTTTGTAAAAAAGACTGTTAGTAACAGGATTGTTAGTAACAGCAGGCTGATATTCAACCACATCAACTAGTCGTCCACCACCAGCAGCAAAGCCTACTTCCGCTTTGCCAAAATCAGCGGGGTTCAGTCCTGGAGCAAAAGTAGCAATGGGAGTCAATTCAGTGGAACTAAATCCAGTCAAGTTCCGATCTAACCACTGCTGCGTACCATCAACTGCTTGCATCCACCAATCACCACTATTGATTGACGCAATTGAATTAGCAACTTGTCCGCGAATTATCCAGGCACTCAAAGCTTGACCCTTAGTATTCAAAAATAGTTCACCAGTTTGCGGATTATAGGCAAAGACCGGATCTTCCCCGCTACCCCTAGGAATGACATAGGTACTGTTCAGCGCTTCTTCAGGATTGTAAGTATACAGGGATTGACTTTCAGAAAAACTGGGATCGTGAATCTGACCTAGATAAAGCTGCAACTGCGCTAAATCATCGTTATCGGCATCGCCGTCGTTATCGGCATCACCAGTCTGCATTGTTTGAGCCCCGCCTTGATTTTGGTAGGTATTCCAGCGAATGAAGTCAGCAGCATCGGTGCGGTAGTCTAGGTTAAAGTCTGTCTTTTTGGTAATGCCGACGTGGAGATCGGTAATGCCAATCTGAGCATCGTTAATGTTGACCCCACTGCGGATTAAATCAACATTCGTTCCTCCTCGCTGGAGGAAGACTTTAATCTCATTAAAAAAAGAATAATTGGGGTCTTGATTCCGTGGTAATTGATTGACCAATTCACTGGGTACATTGTAATCACCAAGTCGATTATTACCCCATTGCTCGATGTTAGTTGTTCCCGTTTCTGGTTGATTGCGCCAGATGACCACATTAGTATATTCCTGGTCTAGGTCATCTGGGGTCATTGTTCCGTCAAAGTGAGCTTTCTTCTGAGCATCCTTCTGAGGATCGTTGTTATCAATTTCCTGGTTTTCAACGTTGGCAGTCAATTGCAGGCGATCGGGATGGGCTGTACTAAGACTGACGAATCGGCTTTCGGTTTCAACAGATAAATCGTGACCGAAATCAGGAGATGGGAGCAGTTCCGGGTCATTTTGTAGAATTGCTACTTGAACGTGATACTGTTCCCGGGAGTTCCTGGCAACATCACTAAAAGTTCCGTAGCGCACGACTGCAACTTCATCAAATTTGTTAATGCCAAACTGTTGTAGTCCTGAAGGATGGGTTGTTTCTAGATCGGCAATGCTGAAGGTAAAGTTATCGGCAAAAGAACCTCCTCCGTTAGCAATGCGGTTAGACAAAGCAAAGTCAAAGTTACGGTTGTTAGGAGGTCGAAAATCTGTTCCTGGACCGTTTATCGTCCAGTAAGGAGCAGTATTTGCTTTAAATTCACCATTAGTAAAATTTTCATCAATTATAACCCTTGAGCCTAAGGATACTGAGTCTAAGGATACTGAGTCTAAGGATACAGGATTGGCAAGGGCGATCGCTTCTGTCGGCATACTAGCTCCTATTTCAGTATCATCACTTTGAATAGCCACGACTCTATATCTGAGAGATTGATTGGGAGGTGCCATAAAATCTACCCAAGCTGGTTCATTATAAATTGAACCAAAACTATGACGGGGTCGGTAGGCAATAGTTATCCAGGGTCCGCCCTCAATACTCCGTTCAACTCGAAAGCCAATCTCATTGTCTGTTGTATCTTCCCAAGTAATCAAGACACTGTCACTGTCTTTTCCTGGGCGCACTGTTGCAGTTACATTAATTGGTGCAGAGACTGGCTCTATAGGATCGGCGGTAATCACATCCCTAATTCCTCCTGCTGCGGTTATTATCCCCCCAGCAGCATCATTAGCGACAAAAGCACTATCAATGAGATTGTTGCTACCTGCTTTGGTATGACCTACCCAACCCGATGTCCTATTCCAAGCACTGAGATGTCCGTAGTTATGGACATCATAACCACCAAGATAACCCGCTTCCCCGGAACCCTGAATATGGGTATTATGGGTTATTGCCACAGAATTGATGTCAGTGCCACCGTGGCGCTGAAATAAAATCCCCTCACCATCATTACCCGGATCAGAACCAGTATTGTTAAAGGTGTTACTGTCAATCCAAAGAGCTTGACCACTGAGATCGAAAGCCCGTGAGAGGTTATCAGATACCGAACCGCTACCACCAGGCTGACTTTCCTTGTAGCCATCCAGGGTCAATTCATAAGTACCACCAAGAGTACCACCAAGATTGTAAAGACTGGGAACATTTTCGGTCAGATATACTCGTTCGTTGTGATTGTTACGAATAGTCACCCAAGTGCCAGACAGGTCAAATCCCTTATGACCGTGGTTCCAGACCCAGTTATCCATGACTGCCACGCCCTCGGCATAATAACCTGCATCGCTCTGATATGCCCCCAGCATACTCTTATTGACATCGATACCGAGAGTTTTACCGTAGTCAAACAACAGGGTACTTTCTAGTTGGTTGTTGGTAGACTGATTGTATTTGAAGTTTTCCGTACTGGGAGGCAAAGTATTATTAGCAACAAAGACTCGGGAACCGTAAACACCGATACGGGGACCAAATTTTGCCATGTAAAATCCCTCTTCTCCAAAGCCTTCGTCAATCGCGTCATTGACAACTGCTGAGTCTTCAAAACTGCTACCGAAGACGAGGCGACCTCTGCCAATGCCAAGTTCTGTACCCGAAGTAGGCGAACCAGCAAAAGGGTCCCAGGGATGAGTTCCATCAGGTACACGGTTTGCCCAACTCCCTTTGACACGAGAACTCTTCCAGCCATCAGCAGTTGCCCAAGTTTCTCCCCACTCCCGGTCAGGACCCCACCAGACTGTACCCCCAACGACGTTAACCCAGACAACTCCAACATTATTGACATCCCTAAGGGATTCATCGGCCGTTGGCATCAGACCAATGATATTCCAGTCACGAGGGACTTGACCACCACTTTTGATTTGGAAAGGAAATATAAAAGTGGTTAGCAGGTCTAAATTGCCATCATCCCAAGCAATCTTATCTCCTACAGGTGTAGCCCCACGAATAACCACACCACTTTTGAGCATTAGTCCCCGACCGTTTGGACCATCAGCAGGCATGGCGGAAAAGTCGTACTCACCAGGAGGATAGTAAAGTACACCTCCTCCTTGAGCGTATAATTCATCCCGTGCATTTTCAAATTTTTCAAAATCATGGGAACCTTTGCTATAGGTTCCCATATCCAGCACCTGATTCCACCTAATCTCATCAGTCCAAGTAGGATAGCCCTTGTCGCCGTTGTAATATGTCGCTACTGGATTATCTGTCGGTACTTTAGTCATTATCAAGATAATCAAAAAAATCAAGATAATCAAAAAAATTTACTATTATACTAATATGATTCAGTCTGAAGCTTATCTTTGTATTTTTTGCAATTTCATTGTATTTTTTGCAATTTCAACTGATAGCGATATATTGCTACAGGGCGATCGCCTGCTCGAAAATAATCGGGGTCTTGAGGGGAAAGATAAATGGCGGTAATTTGTGTTGCTTGTATTTTCCCTGGTTGAATTAGCTTATAGTCGGAAGTGGTTTCTACCTCATTGAGATAAATTCTTTCTGGGGATCTAAATAATTGCTTAGTGAGTTCAGTAGCAATAAACTCATTAGTCTGGGGTGTTTCTGTATTTCTTCCTGTTACAGTAGAGATTAGTCTGCGTTCTCCTCGAAGCAGACTAATCTGTTTATTAGGGTTATCAGGATCGACCTTAACTTTTAACACACTATTTTCCCCTAGATAAGCCTTAGCAATATTTGCTCCATTAAAAACTCGGTCTGCTACCACAGGATTTTCTCCCCCTGCTAAGTTAGGTAACAATAATCTTTTCTGGGGGATAAAATATTCCTTGCCAAATCTCACCAGAAAGGCGATCGCTTGATTCAGATATTGCTGATTGGATTCAAATCCAGGGGTCACAATATCTGGTGCAAGGGGTGCTACTTGTTCCATAAGAGTGCTAGTAGCTTCCCATGTCCCAGCCATCCATTCAGGATAGTATAAATCGCCTCTAGCTATTTCCAGAGGTGGTTTACTATTCCAATAGGGAAATTGATTGATGCGATCGCTTAAAGACCCTGCGAAGACATTTTCCTGACACCCGAAAATTATTAAGACAAATAAACTAAATTGCAGCACTAACAATCTCAAAATAGCCATTAGCAAATATTGATGACAAAAAGATTAACTATCAGCATTATTATCCCTGTTCTTAACGAAGCGGTAATTATTCAGGAGACTATTAAGGGACTTGAAGGGAATTCTGATGTGGAAGTAATTGTCGTTGATGGCGGTAGCAAAGATGAAACGATAGATATAGTTAAGCAATGGGAAACACAGAAACAGAGGAGTGAAGGAGAAAATAAAACCGAGATTAAACTAGTAGTCTGTCCTAGTTTAGGACGCGCTAATCAAATGAATCAGGGTTCAGCGATCGCTAAAGGAGATATTCTCTTATTTCTCCACGCAGATACCAAATTACCTCCCGATTATGCACAATTAGTTAGAGAAACTTTGGCACAACCTGAAGTAATTGCTGGTGCATTTGAATTAGCTATTGACAGCCCTAAAAAATCTTTACGGTTTATTGAAACTATGGTGAACTGGCGATCGCGTTTCCTATCCCTTCCCTATGGCGATCAAGCCTTATTTCTGAAGCAGCAAACCTTTCAAGAGATAGGAGGTTTTGCCGACTTACCGATTATGGAAGATTTTGAATTGGTCAAAAGATTACAACGTCAAGGAAAAATTGCAATTGCACCAGCTAAAGTCATTACTTCCCCTCGTCGTTGGCAAAAACTAGGAGTATTTAAAACGACTTTGATTAATCAATTGATTATCTTGGGTTACTACTTAGGATTTTCCCCTGTTAAGTTGAGAGCTTTTTATCGAGGAAGAAAACAGTGACCAGCCTCCCGATTCCCGACTTCTGCAAGAAGTCTTATGATTTACTAGAGGATTTTTTCTGCATTGCTTCTCCTACTATGACATTTAATTGATCACCTAAAAGCATTACGAAAGAACTTAAGTAGAGCCATAACATTAAAACAATTACTGTGCCTAATGCTCCATAAATCTTGTTATATACTCCAAAATTAGCCACGTAGAAACGAAATAATAGAGATACAACCACCCAAGAAATAGCTGCTAAAATTGCTCCTGGAATTAGGGGAGTTTCTTTAGCTCTAATACTTGTGCCAAAGTGATAAATAAAAGCAAAGGCGATCGCAATTACTGCTAATGCCATTGGATAACTCAATAATCGCCAAATATGAACCAAAAGATTACTGACGGTTGCTTCGATATTCGATTCAACTATTAACCTTTCAACTTCAACAAAGGAAAAATAGACGATTTGAATTAGAATTGTACTGATAATAATTATGAATCCTGTTATACTTCCATTAGATTTTTTATAATTTCTTCCCCCATTATGATATTTGATTTGATACAAAATTGATATAGAAATAACAATTATGGAAATAATTATAATAATACTAAAAATCTGCCAAGTAACCAATAATAACTGTCCCAAATTTTGATGAAGTGCAATTTGTAAGACAAAATCCCCAATTAATAATAAGAAGGAAGCAATGATTAATAAGGTCATTGTTCCAATGGTTAATAAAATGGCAATCAACTTAGTATGCCAAAAAGGTTTTTTATATTGAGAAGGTACCTGATGAATGCGGTCTAAGGCATTACTAGCAGAGGTTATTACTCCAGAAATCACCCAAATAGTAGCAATAAAGCTTAAAGAAAACCAGCTTTTATCTTGAGAAACTTTGACTTGTTCTGTAAAATTTAATAATAAACTCCATACCTGTTGGGGAACAATTTCACCCAAATGGATTGCTAAATCTCCTAAAGTTTTTTCTATAGAATTTTCAAATAAACTAATAGCTGTTAGTACAGCAATAATTGCAGGAAATAAACCTAACATGGCGTTAAAAGCCATTTCTGCTGACAACCCAGTCAAACGTTTTTCCACAGTGCAAGCTACGGTTTTACGCAGCGTTGTCCAATTGAGGTAACACAAAAAGCGAATAAAATCTAGCATCTCCGTCTTAAGCAATGGTATCTTAAGCTAGTATCGCCAACAAAATCATATACTTTACGAAATCGAAGGGGTTAATATAAGTATTTATACGCAAAAACCAGTATTTCTACAGAAAAAACCGTAATTTATATCAAAGCAGAATAATTTTTCGGTAGAAATTTTTCTGGGACAATAATAGCTTTACAACCAGCAAATTTAAAGTTAATAAAAAAAAACTTAATATTTTCTTTACAATTTGGACACAACTTAATTACTGAGAGTATTTTGACCTGTTTTAATGACCTCACAATATCGTTGAATAGCTCTTATTGTCTGAGTTTTTACTATTCACCATTAGACTGGTTTTAAAAAAAATACCTCTATCTATTCCGAGAATTTGGTTCAGAGTGGGGTCATTGATTATGAAAATTTCTTAGAGTTTGTATCGAAATTATTAATGATTAATCAGCAGAAAAAAATATTATTACTCACTGCTATTGGTTTAGTGGTGGGAAAAGTCAATGGGATAGACTGGATCGCAAGAGCTTTGCACCATGCTCCAAAAACCTTTTTTATTACTACTACCAATTCAAACTTTACTTCGTCTATTATTTATGCTCAAGCACAGGTTTCTGCTCAAGCACAGGGAACTTGTCAACAACTAGGGCAAGACTATGAAGAAGTATATGCTTTCTTGACTCACAATTTTTATATTAGTATTTGTCGTCAGGGCGATAGCTTTTACTATTATCGACAGTCCAAATCCAATCCAGAGCAATCAATTGTACTCAAAGCTACTGCTGTCCGAGGTGGTAAAGTGTTCAAAGCAGTCAAGGGGAAAATGACTTATTTTGTGGGGATTAATGCTAACGGTTACTATTCATCTGTAATGCAACCGAATAATGAGATCGTAGTTGAGCCTGAAGTCAAACCTGAAACATTAAACGTCAATATATGAACGTCAATATATGAAGAAATATTAAATATGTCACCAGCTTTACCTGAGTGATAGTGCATCAAAAAACTGTGGATAGATCAGAAAGATGCAATTCTTTACAGTTTCTCCTGTCTGTAAGATTTCTCAGGTATAAATACTCAAAAAAAAAGGCTTTTTTGCTGTCAAAATTAAAAAAATTGTTGAAATCTATATAAATTAGTGGTTTTGGCATTCCATAGTAGTCAAGGACAGCTTAGAATAGGGCAATGAAAATTGTAGCCTATGGTTGTTTGGGGATTTATTTCCTCAAATGTTATTGACTTCCCTAACTCAAATGCTCTAGAATTCCGAAGTTTCAGTACATAGGCTCAATTCCCGAAATAAGTTACTCACTGATACAAACAAGGAGATTTTCAATGAATAAAGGTGAATTGGTAGATCGCATTGCTCAGAGAGCTACAGTAACTAAGAAACAAGCAGATGCAGTACTTAGTGCTGCGATTGAAACTATTATGGAAGCTGTATCTGAAGGCGACAAAGTTACTTTAGTTGGGTTTGGTTCTTTTGAACCTCGCGATCGCAAAGAACGAGAAGGACGTAATCCTAAAACAGGTGAAAAAATGTCTATTCCTGCTACCACAGTGCCTGCTTTTTCTCCAGGAAAACTATTTAAAGAAAAAGTAGCCCCTAAATAATCTTAACAATATTTAACTTGACTTGGGGCAGACCCCAACACGGTGGTAATTTAGCTTGGGCAGCTAATATTGCAGGCTGTCCAGCTTCCTCTGTGCTGGATTTTTCTGCTAGTATTAATCCTTACGGTATACCACATAAGGTATTAAATGCTATTACAGAAGGTATCCCTCAACTTAAACACTATCCCAGTCCAGAGTATTCTGAATTAAGGGATTGTCTAGGGCAACATCATGGTTTGAGTCCTGAATATATCTTGCCTGGAAATGGGTCAGCAGAATTATTGACTTGGGCTGCAAAACAGTTAGCTCAATGTCAGGTAACTTATGTAGTTACCCCTGCTTTTGGGGATTATTATCGGGCTTTAGCAGCTTTTGAGGCTAATATCGCTACTGTTACTACTACTTTACCTTTTGGGAAGTTATCTTCTCTTTTACCCGATCGCCTGATCTCTCGTAGTGGGTTATTGTTAAATAATCCTCATAATCCGACAGGGAAACTCTGGGATAGAGAAGAAATTATTTTTTACTTAGATAAATTTTCTCTGGTGGTTATAGATGAAGCTTTTATGGACTTTATTCTACCAGCAAAGCAGCAAAGCTTAATTGGGCTTATTCCCCACTATCCCAACTTGATTATCTTGCGTTCTTTGACAAAATTCTACAGTCTTCCTGGATTACGAATTGGTTATGCGATCGCAAATTCTGATATCTTACAAGAGTGGCAAAAATACCGGGATCCTTGGTCAGTAAATAGTTTAGCAGTACTAGCTGCGATCGCAGCAGTTCAAGATACAGACTTTCAACAATTTACTTGGAATTGGTTAGCCTCAGCTAGAGATAATTTAAGCCAAGGATTAGCCAATATTCCTGAATTTGAACCCTTACCTAGTGCTGCTAATTTTTTATTAGTTAAGAGTCGAATATCTGTTACTCAGTTACAAACAAAATTGTTAAAGCAATACCATATTTTAATCCGTGATTGCTTAAGTTTTCCAGAGCTAGGAGATAAATACTTTCGGATTGCAGTTCGGACTCCCGAAGAAAATGATTATTTGTTAAGTTCTTTAGTTGATGTAAAGAATAAATGTTAAATATTAAATATTAAATGTTAAATGTTAAATGTTAAATGGAATATGATTTAGTAGTAATTGGAAGTAGTCAAGCAGGAATTGAAGCTGCGGAGAAAGCTACTTTGTTAGGGGCAAGAGTTGCTCTAGTTACCCAAAGCAAAGCAGGATGTATCAAAAATAATTCTAATAGTAATTATTTTCGTTTAAAGGAAGCAACTACTTTAATAGATAGAGTTAATCATAGTCCTTGGCTTCTACAAGAAAGCTTTAATAATAAACTAGCTGTCGATTTTAACACGATAAGTGAAGTTGCAAACAATAATTTAGTAGTAGATAACTCTCTTTCTAAATTAGCAGCTTTAGGAGTAGATGTTATTTTTGGAGAAGGAGAATTTTGTCGTCTGCCAAAACAGGCTTTTATTGTAGGCAAAAGAAGATTGCGATCGCGTAATTATTTAATTGCAATAAATTCTTATTTTACAATACCTTCTATCCCAGGAATTGAGTCAGCCAATTGTTTAACATATCATGATTTTTGGCAACAAAAGGATTTAACCTCTTTAGGCAATAATTTGGCTATAGTAGGAGCTTCTGCTTGTAGTTTAGAATTAGCACAGGTTTTAGGAAGACTAGGGAAAAAAGTTACTTTAGTAGTTGCAACACAACGGATTTTGCCCCAGGAAGAATTAGCAGCGTTGATGGTAATTCAAGCCCAATTAGAAGCTGATGGCATAGAAATCATTACTAATTCTCCTATGACTCAAATCAAGGAAATTGCAGGAGAAACATGGCTACAAGCGGGAGATAAAGCATTAGTAATAGATGCTATTATTTTTACTGACTACAAAGAATTAAAAATTTCAGGATTAAATTTAGCAGGAGTCGGAGTTGAATATGACTCTACAGGAATAAACGTTAACAGTAAACTGCAAAGTACCAATAAAACTATCTATGCTTGTGGAGATAGCATAGGTATTTTTTCTTCTTTAATTATTCAACATCAAGTTAATATTGCTTTAAAAAATATTTTATTGCTACCGTGGTTTGAAACAGACTACTCTTTAATTCCTAGAGTAGTTTTTACTGAACCTACTTTAGCAAGTATCGGTATGATTGAAACAGAAGCCAGACAAAATTACGGAGATAAAATATATATTGTCAGAGAATATTTTAAAAATATCACTCAATCTCAAATATCAGGACAAACTACAGGGTGGTGTCAATTTATTTTACATCCTAAAGGAGAGATATTAGGCTGTACTATTATAGGCGATCGCGCTGAAGAATTAATCTCTACTATTGCTGTCATGATGCAAAACAAAACTAAACTTAGTAATAATCCAATTCAAGCTATACTCAAGACAGAAATCACTACAATTTCTCCTAGTTTATCAGCAATACTCAACAAAACAGCAATAGCTTTTCAGCAACAAAAATTACAACGTCAGAAAAAAAACTATCGTTGGCTAAAAACTTGGTTAAAGATTAAAAAAACTTTTAGTAAATAACGATGAGCAAGCCAAAAATAACAACCAAGAAAAAACTATTTATAGTGTTAGAAGGAATTGATGGTTCGGGTACATCTACTCAAGCAGAATTATTAAAAAATCATTTTGTCTCTCAAGGAGAAAAAGCCATTATTAGTCCCGAACCTTCTAGTGGTATTATTGGGAACTTAATTAGACAAGCCTTAAAAAAAAGAATTTTATTTACAGAAGATACTGATTTATTTGATGAACAAATGGCGTATCTATTTGCCAGCGATCGCCACGATCATTTATATAATGACATAGACGGAGTTTTTAAATTAATTAAAGATGGGTTTCATGTAATCAGTACTAGATATTATTTTTCCTCTCTAGCTTATAATTGTCAGACCCCAGAACAATTTAATTTTGTGAGTAAATTAAATCATAAGTTTCCTAATCCTGACTTAGTAATTTATTTCGATCTTCCTGTAGAAGTATCTTTAGCAAGAATCAAAGAACGCTCTTTAAAAGAAATTTATGAAACCAAAACTAAGTTGACAAAGGTCAGAGAAAATTATCAAACAATATTTAGGGAATATTCTGACACTGTATTAATTATAGATGCTACTAAAAGCAAAGACATAATTCATCATCAAATTCTCGATTTTATTCGTGATAAATTTTATTGATCTTCTTGATCAACTTTAAAAAGCTAAAAACTCAGAATTACACTGATTTATAAATGCCTAAATCCCACAAAAAATTATAACTACGAACTTCTTCGTACAGACGCAACGAGGCTTACAAGCACCTGAAATAAATTTAGGTGAGGTGCCCCTCAAATTTCGCGTCTCTCCTAACTCACCCTACTTAACATCAA
>JASJEK010000195.1 GCA_030064915.1 Xenococcaceae cyanobacterium MO_234.B1 | reverse complement strand
ACTCAGATCTTGCACCAGTACAAAAAAACTGAATAATTAGCTATTGGTAATCAATTTATTAGCCTTTTCCCTTTAATATTTCCCCTTTTCCTTGATAGTACAAATTGGTTACAGATTAGGTGCAAGATCTCAGTAATAGGTAATAGGTAATAGGTATGTCGAAGCTCGAATTTAAGGATATTTGCGATAATTCAGCTAAAATAAAGTTCATATAACCAAATAATGGATAAATCATCCTCTATTTACCCCGTAAGCCCATAATCTCTTACTTATTACCTATTACCTATTACCTAACACAACCAAGGTTTGTGGGAATGGGTGCAAGAGGTCTATACTTGTCTCGCGCGAATAGCGACCACCCAGTGCCAGGCGGAAGCCTGACCGCGCAGCGCCTGCTTGAGCGCAGACCACCCAGTGCCAGGCTAGGAGCGCAGTGCTGCTTTCAGCAGATCGCTCTTGCCCCAGGCAATGACAGTGCAACCGCCATTCTCAAGAGCCAGCTCCACACCTCGGGGGCAGGATTCGACTCTCATTTATCATTTATCTACATTTAACCGAGGGTGGAGACAACGAGCCTTCTCGGGAGCAATCGGAATAATCTTAAGTATTTATACTGTTGAAATATTGACCAACCCATAGCTTAATAAAAGTTAACTTTGAGTCCATCTCTGAGAGACAAATTAAATAGCTGAGATAAATCATGGCTGAAAACGGTAATTCAGATCAGGGACTTCCACAACTAAATCTGGTCAAACCAAGCCGTATTTATCTTCACTGTATAACCTTAAGGAAATGGATACAAAGATTAGAACGAAGTTTTGAGTTAATCGAAGAAGAAAATTCTGATTTCGGCCATTATGTGGGAGGATGTTAACCAGCAAGATAATCTCGCAAAGCTGATGGCTTGTTATATCAAATCACTAAATGTTTGCTACACATAAAGCATCTACAATAAATGGATAGCAAGTAATCGAACTAATGATTGAATTATTGAGTTTATTTAAGGTTTTACTAAGAGTAACTCTCAGGGGATCTAGATTTTCAAAAACATACCATTGTAACTGATCTTTTAAATATCTCCATAATCTTTCAATCGGATTAACTTCGGGAGTATAAGGCGGTTGAAAAATGAAAATAACATTGTTACTGCTCACCGCAACAGATCAGTTTTATTGAGAATGGGCTTAAGGGCGATCGCTAATAACTAGAGTTTTAGGAAAGAAAAAAATTAGCGTATAATTTACGCAAACAAAAATCTAGATTGGTAAATAAGAGAATTTTTAATGGCGCAGCAGAAGCAGGGCTTGTTAGCAACAAAATAGATAACAAGCCCGAGAAATTTACGTCGAATGTAAGCCAGGGGGACTTCGACCAGCTAAAGATAACAACTCACACAGGGAAGTGATCGCGTCATCCCCCTGCAACCGCATTGTCTCCAGAAAACTGAACATTTGAGCTACGCTCCTGGGCTCCCCAGTCACTTCTTGCTCCACCACTGACAGGAGCGATGAATGACTACTGGACGCAAGGCTCGCTCTGCATCATTATTATCAGGTTTAACTTCCGGATAGGTTAAAAAAGTGAACCATTCAACGAAGATGTCGATGAAGTCGATTGCTCAAGCCGATAGCATCAGCTGGCCATCCTTTCTTGGGAGGATTTTTCAAGACCTCATCGAGTTGTGATTCCACGATAGGACGAAGCCCTTGTAATTCCTCCAGACTTAACTGGCCAGCATGGTAGTCCTGGTGGGCGCTGCGGGCTGTCTGTAAAATCGGACTTACCCGCGCCCTAAACTCCCGATTTGCGGCAAAGCGACTGGTTTCAAGGGCTTTTAGATCTCGCTCAAAATGGGTTAGGCATTTCTGTTTCTCCGCCGCCTTTTGAGGACTATAAGCACGCTTTACAATCACTGGTAAGAATACCGTCAAAGTCCTCTCCCAACAAGCGTTTCAATTCGGCACTACTCCGTGTGGGAGCTAACAGCAGAACACAAACCTGGTCACTGGTTGCGACCCATAACCAATACTTAATGCCATCTATGCAGTAAGTCGTTTCATCGACACAGCGCACTCCGGGCTGCTTGACGTAGCTTAACCACTGCTGGTAGGAAGGCTCTAAACTTTCTTGGAACCAGCGCTGCATTTTAGCTAAACTACCTTGAGAAATGGGAACTCCAAAGACATATTCCACCACATACTCTTGTTTCCGCCAAGTTAGGTTGCCACCATAACCCAACCAGCCTACGATGCTACACAGTCTCCCCCCATAGCTGAATCCTTCTTTGACTCCCAAGGGCAAAGAACTATAACCCGACCACCCACAATTAGGACATTTGTATAAGGGGCGGCGATATTCCCGAATTTCAATCGGTTGGTCAACTACCTCAGCTACTTGCTGGACTTTTTCCGGGGCTCCTTCTACGGTTTCTAACTCTGTGCCACAGATCGGACAGTTTTCTAGCTAAGCGAGGCACTATTTGGTCAGGAGTCCCAAATCCGTTTCTGGTCTTTCCCGGGTGATTATACTTTGGTCCCCGCTTTTTGCCTTTCTTCCGCTTACTTTTATCACTTGGCTTCTTTAAGAGATCTTGAGAAGGTGGAGTCGAACTATGCCCGAGAGTTACGGTTTTTCAGCTTGTAAGCGAGAGTCTTTTAATTGTTCATTTTCTTTCTGTAGAGTCTCAATTTGACGTTGTTGAGATTCTATTTGACTCTGTTTTTCTTTGAGCATTTGCAACTGCTTCACTATCCATTCCACCATTAGTACCGTCGTCGCCATTCCTTTTGTTGGCGCTACTGTTGTGGCAGACATGATAGATTCTGAAGCAATTGTAGTCATGTCAGCTATTTTACCCAAATCTCACCAATTTGACTCTTCAGTAGGGTAAAGATTCAGCGATCGCCCTTAAGCCCATTCTCAATAAAACTGTTCTGTTGCGGTGAGCAGTAACGAGGTTTTTCTGGTTTACTTACTTTGTTCTCTTTCCCTACCAATGAGTAAAACCAATCCATAGTAAAAGTGCCAGCTACCAACTGACCAGTAATCAAGCTACATATTTCTTCTGCTTTGATTAGGTTTTTTGTGTCTAAAGATAAATTTAATCCATAGCTTTTTTGCCCTATTCCTGGTAATGAAAATTGAGCGGATATCGGTTTGCCAGGTTTGGGATTAACTTTTATCTTGGCTCGCTTACCATGCTTACCAATTTGTCCTAATCGTTCGTTAGCTTCATCTATCAATCTGCTCCAATGCCAACTCCCATCATTAGACAATTGCTCAGATTGAAGGGTTTTAAATTCCTTAATCATTCCTTACTTATTCCTTATTTACTTAGTTCATGAAGGCTAAAAGCTTATGAAATATATAATACATTATCTTGTATATTAACTCCTAAAGTAAGCAAACTGCTTTTCTCCTATTCTCGTCTCTAGTAAATTGCCAGCCTATTATCTTATATTATTCGCAACGAGATAAAATCTCTGGAAAATGAACCTACTAATTAGTAGATTTCTTGATTCAATCCAGAAAAATTTAAAATAAACAAAGACTTATAATTTTTACCTAATCAAATGGTCGAAAGACTTCCTTTAAATCAAAGCCAGTTTCAATGGCAGCAAGCTCAACGGGTTCTGGAACTGTTATCGGCTTTGAGCTATCATTCTGAAGCACTAGATAGCTATTTAAAAGAAATTGCCTATGGTGTCAGCCAATTGCTGAGTTTAGATTGGTCTGTGGTTACTTTTTGTTGGACAGGGAAGGAAAAAATAATGGCTAGCAGTCTAGATTTGGGTGAAGGAGAACACGTCTATTCTTTGCACGGTACTTTAACTAATACTGTTGTTAGCACGGGGAAAACTTTACAAGTTGAAGACACCCAAACTCAGACTGAATACGGTAAGCCTCCTGAAGGATATCGTTCTTATTTAGGGGTACCTTTACGTACACCAGGGGGAAAGATAATCGGAACAATTTGTTCTTTTTGTGTTCAACCGCGTCATTTCAGTGAAGCAGAATTGAGAACTGTTAAGTTGTTTGCCGAAAGAGCAGCGATCGCTATTGACAACTATAATCTCTATCAGCAACAACAAGATTTTAATCAGGCTTTGGAAACAGAGGTAGCTCTGCGTACGGAGGAATTAAAAGCAACTCAAGCGCAACTAATTAAAAAAGAAAAATTAGCTGCTATCGGTCAATTTGCCTCCATGATTATTCATGAGATTCGTAATCCGGTAACTACTATCATGATGGGATTAAAAGCTCTGAATAAACTTAAACTTGAGGAACGCGATCGCATGAGACTATCTTTAGCTTTAGAAGAAAGCGATCGTCTTTTAGAGCTTCTTAAGGAGATTCTTCTTTATGCTAAACCTCAAAGACTTGAATTAGAAGAAATAGAAATAGATCTGTTTTTATCGGAAATGCTGTTTGCTTTACAACAAATGCCAATGGCTTCAAAAAGAGAGATTAGATTGATTCCTCTGCAAGAGAAGGTGAAAATTAGAGCCGATAGAAATAAGCTCAAACAGGTACTAATTAATCTGGTTCAAAATGCCTGCGAAGCTAGCGCTCCAGGGGAAGTAATTACCTGTAGAGTAACAAGAGATAAAAATCCTGATTCTATTCAATTTAGCATTCATAATCGGGGGACTCCCATTCCTGAAGAGATATTACCCAAACTCAGTGAACCTTTTGTTTCCGGTAAATCAGGAGGAACTGGACTAGGTTTAGCGATTGTTAAGCAAATTGTCAATGCACATCAAGGCACTTTATCGATTGAATCCAATAAGGTTGATGGAACAACTATTAGTTTTAATCTCCCCGTTAGCTCCAATTATATTTTCAGTCAATCGAAAAGTTAATAATTAAGACTGCAAGGGGACAGAGGAGAGAATTAAATCCCGAAAATTGTATTACTGGTTACATTATTTCTCTTTTGGCTGCTACAATAGCCTGAAATTCTCTAGAAGCTTAAGGCACTTGTTTATTTTAAAGTCTAAATTTCATACTTGGCTGGTTATCAGTATTATAGTTTCTATTTTGTTTAGTTGTGCTGGATTAAAACTCAGTTTTCAATCTGTATATACAATCCAAGATGATGCTAGACAACATATCTTTTGGATGCAGCAGTTTAGTGATAGTGATTTATTTCAAGGAGATTTAATTGCTAACTATTTTAAAACAGTTTCTCCTTGGGGATTTACTGCTTTATACAAAGCTATTAACTATCTAGCAATAGATATATTTTGGTTCAATAAAATATCTCCTTTACCCATTGGCATTGCTACAACTATATATTGTTTTCTAGTTTGTTTAGAATTTTTACCTGTCCCCTTAGCAGGATTTTTTAGTAGCCTTTTACTCAATCAAAATTTGTGGATGGTTGATGATTTGTTTTCTGGTACACCAAGAGCTTTTATTTACTTTTTATTACTAGCTTTTATTTATTACTTATTGAAACAAAATACATTTTTGTGTATCTTGATAATTGTTTTACAAGGCTTATTTTATCCTCAAGCAGTTTTGCTATCCGCTACTATTTTATTAATTAATTTTATCAGAAAGCAAACTACAAAAGCTATTTATGCCAATTCCCAAAATAATGAAGATAAGTCAATCTCTCCATTAACTATCAGTAGAAAATTTATATCAAAACAGTATTACTTTTGGGGTTTGTTAACTGGGATTATAGTTTTAATTTTTTATGCTTTTAAAACTTCAGATTTTGGCGATATTATTACTGTAAGTCAAGCTAGATTATTACCAGAATTCAGTCCTGAGGGAAGAAGTGCTTTTTTTGCAGATACTTGGTTAAAGTTTTGGTTAACAGGAATAAGAAGTGGATTTTTTCCTATGGAGTGGCAATATAGTTTGATGTGTTCTTATGGAATTCTTATCTTGTGGTTGCCATCTTTACCTAAGATATTTCCTCTCGGACAAAAAATCAATAGTAAGGTACTAATTTTAGGAGATGTTTTACTAGCTTCTCTAATAATGTTTATTTTGGCTCATTTATTTTTATTTCGATTACATTTACCTGGTCGCTATACTCACTATACTATCAGAATTATCATTGCCTTGCTGGATGGGATGGTGTTAGGTATTACTTTCAATTATGTTTCTAGAAAAATTAATCATTATTTGAAACGATATCGTAACCTATATAAAAACCTATATAAAGTAGTAGCATTAATGATAATAACTTGCTTGTTACTATATCCTACTTATGTTTTACGAGCTTATCCTCAACGCTTGGGTTATCTTACAGGAGAATCACCCCAACTATATGAATTTTTACAGCAGCAGCCCAAAGATTCTGTAATTGCTAGTATTAGTGAAGAAGCAGATTTTATTCCTAGCTTTACAGGGCGTTCTGTTTTAGTAGCAAGAGAGTATGGTATTCCTTATCATCAAGGATACTATCAAGAATTCCGTCAAAGAGTACAAGATTTAATTACAGCGCAATACAGTCTTGATCTGACAACTATTACTGATTTTATTCGTAAATATAATATCAATCTGTGGCTGCTAGATCAAAATGCTTTTGAAATAGAATACTTAAGAAGTAATCAATGGTTAATGCAGTTTCAACCAGCAACAAAAGATGCAATTAAAATTTTGCAGGAAAAGCAAGAACCTCTATTACTAAAAAAAATATTACTGAAAAAAAGTGGTCTCCCTGAGAGCGAGGCGCTGCGCGGACAGGCGGAAGCCTGGCGCATTCGCGAGCGCTGTAGTATTTTTAAGCAACAAAATCTAACTGTATTATCTGCTAAATGTATTGTGCAATCAGAGTAAGAGATTAATTTTATGGTCAAGCTGTCAATCTTAGGGCTTGTTAGTAAGTAAACTCTTACCTCCACTCTCAGCAATCAGTGTCACAGGCAAGTCTAAATGGGTAAGCAATGACTCTTTTTTAGTATTTTCTGTAAACAGAAAAATGCGATCGCGGCTTAGCCAAAGGCGTTGCAGATCCCCATAGGTGATAAAAATGGATGAGGCATCGGCATAGTGAGAACCAAACGTCAGGTTATTGTTCTCACGACCGTTCAAGAGCAGGACTTGCCGATTGGTGTAAAATCCAATGGACGATCCGTCCTGGTGGACGCCATCGATCACAATTTTGGCGCCGGGTTCCCACTGTTGTACAATAACCGCTGCTAAAGCCCGCGACGAATGCACCGGCTCGAAGCTGAGATAGGCGCGATGGGAACAAATAAACAACGCCCACATCGTTACCAGCATGGTGACCATAACCCGCCCATGCTGTCGTTGTTTGCGCCACCAATAGGCCAGGAGAAAGCCAAGGACCAGAACCAGGGCAAAACCAATGGCAGGACCGCGCAACTCGGCAATCGCCTCTGGGGTCAGATCGAGCAGTTCGCCAAAATAGTAAGTATAGCGCTCGGAATCGGCAGGGACCAGGTTGAGCCTGGCTGAAATGTCTCCCGTCCTTTGGACCCCGCGGATACTCCAGAGCAGACTCCCCAAGAATGCAGCAATAGCAAGGGCGATCGCCAAGAGGGCTCCATTCAGCCGCAGCAAAGCTTTCCCCTCTTGAGTTTCGGCCGTTGCCAAGGTCTCTGCCAACAGCAATGCCAGTGCCGGATAGATGGGGAAGGTGTAGTAAGTATTATTGCTAGAGAAACTGAAGAACAGCAGCACAATTCCAGCCCAAAGCCACAGGTAGAGACGGACCTGAGTCTGACGGTTTGCGGTTGACTTGAGGCGGAAGGGCCACTTCAGCAATAGGGGCAAGCCAAAACTCCAGGGAAACAGCCACAGCAAGTGCATTAACCAGTACAGCCAAACGGGTAAATTGCTATAGTCTTTCACGGTGCGCAGATCTAGAAAGCGCAGCACATGTTCGTTAATGAAATAAAACCAGAAAAAATTTTCATTGCGTAAACCCGCCAGCACATGCCAAGGGCCAGCGATCGCCAAAAACAGAACACCGCCCTGCAACAGGCGCAGTTCTTTCCAGGCAGACAGTTGACCCGTCAGCAACAGAAAGCAGAACACGGGACCAGTCAAGAAAATGATACCGATCAACCCCTTACTGAGCACTGCCAGCGCCATTGCTGCATAAAATCCGTAATAAAAGCGCTTCTGCTTACCCTTACCCAAAAATGCTCGGAGAAAACAGAAGTGCCCCAGAGCAAACCACAGCGTCAACAGCGCATCGGGAATCATGTCCCGTGTAAACCAAAACATGCCAATGCAGGATACCAGAATAACTGCTGCATAAAGTCCTGTTTTTTTGCTGTAAGCCCAGCGTCCAAAGACATAGGCACTGCCAGCCAGCAACAAGACTGCTATCATGGTTGGAAAGCGCACCGCAAACTCGTTGACACCAAAGCATCGATAGGCAATGGCTACCAGCCAGTAAAGCAGTGGGGCTTTTTCTAAATAACGAACACCATTGATATGGAGGGTGACCCAATCATTCCGTTGCAAGATCTCTCTGGCTGCGATGGCATGGCTGGCATCATTTGTATCAGACAGAGCAGGTGCAAAGGAGGTACCCAGGTAGAAAACAGCAGTACCAAGCAGCAGCAAGATAATGGCCAGGTGCTGACCTATGCTCGGAAAGCAAAGAGATTTGACTGGCAGTATCTTTTTAATTCTCATCACCACGGGTATTAATTCAGTTTATCGTTCAGTAATTGCGTATACAACAGAAACAAGATCGTATTCTGGTTAATCCGTAACAGCAACCTTATCTTAAGCAAGTGTTACTTTCGGAAAAATGGCGATCGCTTTATGGCTATGGATGGTAAGGGAAAAATCTTGGAGCGCAGAGATAGAAGGGGCAACTGCGCGATGTTTGGGAGTTATGTGATAATACTCGACTCACTCTGGGCATAATTCCTCCACCATTTGAGATACATTCAAGTCAAGTACCTTACCAAAATTACGCTTTTGAACGCAAGTTGGTATTAAATTTTCAAAACCTGTATTATTGATTCCAATTTCTTGGAGTTTGTGCTGAATAATTGTATTGTAAATCAGAGTAAGATCATAGAAATTTTTACCTCCTTTATCAATCCTGGCTATTTTATAATTTTTTTTACCCAGCTACTTACCTAAAAAATCACTGGCTCCTTCATATAATAATATTCTTAATAGTTTATCTTCCTTTACCAAGCTAAAGAAATTGTGAAACAAATTTTCCCTGCTTTTAAGACTCTATTCTCTTCTAAAACAAGAGACATTGCTTTAGACTTATTAAGTTTAATATTACCTTTCGGGTTAATTATTTTTGGCTTGGGAATGTATGGTTTATATGAACCCCACGAAAGTTATTTTGCAATGGTAGGGAGGGAAATGGTATTGAGAGGAGACTGGATAACTCCCTATCTCAATGGCGCACCCTATCTCAATGAACCCCCCTTACTATATTGGTTAATTGCTATTTCTACCAGCATTTTTGGCAATACAGAGTTGGCAGTAAGATTACCTGTTGCGATCGCTGGTTGGTTGGGAGTAATATTAGTTTGGCGATGGAGTAGAGACTTATGGGGAATTGACGCTAGTCGTATTGCAGTTTTGATGATATCTGTTACTTTTGGTTGGTTTATTTTTACCCATCAAGTGTTAATCTACATCATCTTAGCTACTCTAATTTTAGCGAGTAATTATTTATTTTGGAAATTTTTATCTAACCCTAAATCTTGGTTATATTTATTTAGTTGCTGTTTTTGTTTGGGATTAGGATTACTCGCAAAAGGATTAATTGCTGTCTTTATTCCCGTAACTATTTGGCTTATAATAGGAGCTATTAATTATAAAATTTCTAATTTTAGTTATATCAAATTAGTCTCAGGACTGTTACTAATACTTGCTTTAGTAATACCTTGGTTCATTGCTGTAGAAAAAGCTAATCCAGGATTTATCCGCTATTTTATTATTAATGAACATTTATATGGGTTGTTAGATAAACCCCTCCCTGATTATGAGGTTTCTAAAACTAGTATTAAAGGATATTTGGGGCTTACTGCTATCTGGTGTTTTCCTTGGATACTGTTTTTACCAGCAGTTATTCAGAATACTAGGGAGAAGCTAACACAAAAATATAGCAGAGAAAATGTTACAGAAAACAAAAATCATAATAATGCTATTTTATTATTAATACTTGCTGTTTTGTTGCCAATACTTATTTTTATACCTGTACCTTCTAGTCTAATTTATTATAGTCTATCTGCTCTTCCTCCCTTCATCATTCTTTGTTCTGGCTTTTACCATGATAAATTATTACTAAATAAGAGTAAAATACTATTTAATAGAAGACAGCAAAAAAATAGAAATATCCATCTAGTTTATGGATTAATTTTTACCTTAATCGGTATCGGTTTTTGTCTAGCATTAATATTTCTTCCTAACTTAACCACCCTATTACCTGGAATTGAGCAACAGCCAGCAATTAAAAGTTTGATTATAGCAATAGCTATTATTTTGTCTCTCGGATGGTTAATTGCCGGAATCGAGATGTTACGTCGCAATGCTCGAATGTCCATTATTGTTTTAGTAGTTAGTTTGATAATTATTTATTTAGGTACTATAGTGGGGTTTGTTGTATATCAAAATATTCGTTCTAGTAAAAATTTTGTTTATATAGCCGAACAAAAAATTCGGCTTCATCCTGATACTTTATGGATTTTTGAAGGTTCAAGAGAGATAGGAACAGCAGCAGGAATTAGTTACTATCTTAATCAAGAAAAAGACTATTTAAAAAATGAAATTTTAGCTCAGGATACTACTCAGATTCCTGTGGGTTGGAGAGAAGGTAAAGAGAATAAAGTTTATCGCACTGTGCTAATTTTAGCTGATGGCGGAGCCAATCGTCTTCCACCAAAATTTCTTGGAAAAGAACCTTACTATTTAATCAATAAACAACAATTACAAGCCTATTGGTACAGCGATCGCCCTGTAGTTTTTGTCACCGATTTTTTACGAAATCCTCAAGATAGTAGCGATCCTTTTAACCTTAATCTACCCCCAGGAGCAAGTAATCCTTTATTTACTATGGGGCAAAGAAGGATTTATGGAAATCAAATTGCTGAACTTTTATATCGTTACAATCTCTTGTTACGTTCAAGGGAAAACTAGCTGTTTTTAGCAACACCAACTACTTTTGACTGCACCCAAGTTGTTGTTGGTGAACCATTTTCAACAGCAATTCCAACCACCATGTTGACAGACTACTAGTAACCTAAGATAATGTGAAATCTAGCTAATAAAAAAATCTGCATGCGTGTCAAACACCCTTTGCGTTCCGCGTTCGATGTGTTAGTTCTTAAAGCACCAGTAGAAGCCCAACTAATTGTTACCCGACGGTGCAACTTAAGTTGTGGTTACTGTAGCGAATACGATAACTACTCGGCTCCCGTTCCTTTAGAGGCTCTCAAAGAAAGGATAGATCATTTGCATCAATTGCGAGTAGTTAATATTGCTCTGTTAGGTGGCGAACCTTTGATGCATCCCGACATAGTTGAGATTGTTGCCTATTGCAATCGTAAGAATCAAGTTTCTATTACCACCAATGGATTTTTGCTCAAGGAAAAAATAATCAAACAATTAAATCAAGCTGGATTGAGCAACTTGCAAATTAGCATTGATGCTTTGAATAACGATGAAACGGGCTACATTCAAAAATCATTAAAAAAATTATTACCCAAGTTAGAACTATTAAAGCAATACGCAACTTTTGAAGTTCATGCTAACGTTGTGCTGTGTGAATCTACCAAACACACCTTCAAAGAAACTGTAGCTAAAATTCGGGCGTTTGGCTTTAATGTTTCAATTGGTTTAATCCATAACGATCAAGGACAAATTCAAATCAAGGGAGATGATTATATTAAGCTTTGGGACGAACACTTTCAGAGTGGATCTTCCTTGATAAAGGCTGATTATACATACGGTAGAAAGCTTTTGTCAGGTGAAAAAACTCAATGGAAATGCCGTTCTGGTTCTCGCTATCTCTATATAGATGAATTTGGACTAGTTCAGTATTGTTCTTCACAACGAAATCGTTTGAATAAACCTTTAGCTGAATACACAGTCCAAGATCTTAAAGCACAGTCTGAAAACTATAAAGGATGCGAAGCAGGTTGTTCTATTCTCTGCGTCTATCGCGATTCCATGATAGACAATGAGCCACAAAGCATTCTTAAGGAAGCTTATCGAACTTTCTCTCCGTTTTAGGCAATGTTTTGATCATCCAAGACGTAATTACGATGCTTGAATTAAGTCTTTGGTCAAAAAAGGCAAGATATTTTCTCAGAAGTAGCCAATATTTGGTAGCGTAATAATCAGGAAAAATTTAACTAAATAAAAATTTTATTTAGGCTTTGTCAATCTAGTTGGCTATTTAAGGAGAATCAAAGCATGACTATTCTGTTTCAGTTGGTACTATCCCTGTTTGTACTCTTTTCCTTTGTGATGGTAATTGGTGTTCCCGTGGCTTACGCCTCTCCTCAAAATTGGGATCAGTCAAAAACTCTGATCTATGTTGGTTCTGGAATCTGGGTTATTTTAGTAGTTCTGGTTGCTGTGCTGAACTTCTTTGTTATCTAGAAGCAGGAAACCTGATTACTCTTTAATTATGGCGATTGTCTTTGGTTGCAAGATGATAGAGGATGTCAGCGTTACACCGCGCCCTTAACGAACGGGGCTTACAAGCTCTTGAATTCGATTCAAGAGACAGCCCCTCCGGTGCCTGCGGGGCGCTTGCTGGAGCTTTAATCTTTAATCTATGGATATGAACCTTAAGGCACGGGGTAATAGAAGCTCCATTGCGCGGGGGGCTAGAACAAACAGTTAACTGTCGGATTCATAAACATAAAATTAACGAAGTTAGAGG
>JASJEK010000194.1 GCA_030064915.1 Xenococcaceae cyanobacterium MO_234.B1 | reverse complement strand
GGAAAGTGGGTGGGTTGCGTTCCCCACTTTGTGAGTTACAATTAGAATTAAAAGAGAAGTTAGAAACTGTCCTAAAAGACCTGAGTTTGATTTGAGATTGATGTTTACACAAATGTAAGAGTTATAATTATTTTAATTAGGTATAATAATAAGTACAAAAAATAAATTTACTATAAACAAAAAAAATATATATAGAAATAAACTGACTTGTAGCGATTAAAAATCTATTAATAAAATAATAGCTAAAGGAGGAAACAGCATAATAAGCAGAATAATTATTACTAATAATAATTATAAATATTTTCAATTAAAGCATTATTGCTAATAATATCTAAAAGATCTAATTGTCAAGCTGCAAATTCCTATTGCAACTCTAGGTTGGATGAGGTAAACCTTGGCTATCTCTGGGGAAAGGAAAAAGGATAAAGGGGAATAAAGTTGCACCTCATGAGTCTGAGAACCACTATAGGAAAGTAGCCCTGAGTTTGTTTATTATTAATTACATTTATTTTGACAAAAAATTTAATTTTTTTTTTAGAAATCGGTAATTAATAAAAGATACCAATAATAAATAATTAGATAATTACTTATCAAAAGCTTTAATTATTATACTTTTTAATTAATTAATATTAACATATTAACTGTGAAATTTTAAACAAGCTTTATTTACAAGATAACAACCAAAAAAAGGAAACATAATGAGCAAAAATCATAATAAACTCCCAATCAAGATTATTCCTCTTGGTGGACTCCATGAAATTGGTAAAAACACCTGTGTGTTTGAGTATGAAGATGAAATTATTTTATTAGATGCTGGTTTAGCTTTTCCTACGGATGAAATGCACGGCATTAATATCGTTTTACCTGATATGACCTATATCAGAGAAAATCGCCACAAAATCAAGGGAATGATTGTTACTCACGGTCATGAAGACCACATCGGGGGTATTGCTTATCATCTCAAACAGTTTGATATTCCTGTTATTTATGGTCCACGGTTGGCAATGACTTTGTTACAAGACAAACTAGAAGAAGCAGGAGTCAGCGATCGCACTACTCTAAAGTCTGTTGTGCCTAGGGAAACTGTGAAACTGGGTAAAAATTTTGTAGTGCAGTTTATTCGCAATACCCACTCCATTGCTGATAGTTTTACTGTTGCCATTCATACTCCTTTGGGAGTGATTATTCACACAGGAGATTTCAAAATCGATCACACTCCTGTAGATGGAGAACACTACGACTTACAAAAGCTAGCAGAGTATGGGGAAAAAGGTGTACTATGCTTGTTAAGCGACTCGACTAATGCAGAAGTACCAGGGCATACTCCCTCGGAAAGTTCAGTTTATCCCAACCTAGACCGTATATTCGCTCAAGCAGAAGGGCGAATTATGGTAACTACCTTTGCTTCTTCAGTACATCGAGTTAATCTCATTCTGCAATTAGCTCAGAAGCACCAACGAAAGGTAATGGTAGTAGGGCGATCGATGCTCAATGTTATCGCCCATGCGAGGAATTTAGGCTACATCAAATGTCCTGATGATCTGTTTGAATCTATTAAGTCTTTAAGACATTTTCCTGATGAAAAAACCCTGATTTTAACCACTGGTTCTCAGGGTGAACCTCTAGCAGCCATGACTCGGATCTCGAAAGGAGAACATAGACAGATTAAGGTAAAACGAGGGGATACGATTGTCTTTTCTGCCAATCCCATTCCAGGAAACACCATTGCAGTAGTTAATACTATTGACCGCCTCATGATGGAGGGTGCAACGGTTGTTTATGGCAAACAGCAGGGGATTCATGTTTCGGGACATGGAGCGCAAGAAGACCATAAGTTAATGTTGGCTTTAACTAAACCTAAGTTCTTTATTCCCGTTCACGGAGAACATCGGATGTTAGTTAAGCACGCCCAAATGGCTCAAAGTATGGGAATTCCTAAAGAAAATATGGTTGTTATCGATAACGGAGATATTATTGAGCTAAGAGAAGATAGTATCAGCGTAGCTGGACAAGTTCCTTCTGGTATCGAACTAGTAGATCGTTCTGGTATTGTTCACGATAATGTGATGAAGGAAAGACAACAGTTAGCTGAAGATGGAGTAATTACTGTAGCTGCTGCCATAGATTGGTCTGGTAAATTGGTTGCTATTCCCGGGACTCATTTGCGGGGTGTGGTCACTGCGATGGAGCATTCTCTGCTGCAACAGCTTATTTGTCGAACTCTAGAAACAACTTTAAGCGATCGCTGGAAAAACTTTACTAGTCAGGTTGATAGAGAACTAGAAGTCGATTGGACAGGATTAAAAAATGAAATTGAGGGTAGCTTGCAAAGATTAATTAGAAGAGAGTTGCAGAGTCGTCCTTTGGTAGTGTTTTTGCTGCAAATTCCTGAAAAACCAATGGTGAGAAGTACTAGAAGAAGAAAACGCCCTAGTGCTGCTGCTTCTGTAGCATCCTAAAAATACGTGAGTTTGATGAACATCCAAAAATTAATTCTTGTTTATTCATCAGACTTTCCGCTTAAGTTATTGCTTTTAACAAATATTCTCTCTTTACCATTGAGTAAAACTAACACACTTGAGAAGATTCATTTTGTTGATTGTCTGATTTAACCTTGCTAGCTAATTCCATCATGGCTCCTGGAACAGTTAGAGGCCAAAGTAAAGATGGGATAATTAACACTACCCAACTCATCAAGTGATCTTTTTTAGTTTCTTGATCAGCAAGAAAGAAACTAAACCAATAAACAAACACTAAGCTAGCAATACTCAAATACCACATGATGTTTTATGATGTTTTCTTCTATTTCTCTTGGGCAGATTCTACTGTATCAGTGAGAGGATGTCTCAAAAGTAGTTTTGGGTACTTAAAAACAGTCTTTAGTACCTAAATAATGAGGTTCTAAGTCCCATTATTTGGTCGAGCTTGAGTAGGCAGAAAGTATCAATGGGGATTTCTCAGACATCCTCTGAAACAGTATTGATTTCTTCAGTGGCATTTCCCCTATTTTTTGTTAATTTTCAATAAGAAACTTCACGAATAGGGGGCATAATGTTGCTCAAATGTAAACTTACTCCTTAGTAGAGGAAGAGTCCATTTTTGCTTCTTGACTTAGTAAATACTGACGTAACTGCCACAAGCTAAGAGTATGACCTAAATTCAGAGGTAGTAGGGAAATACCCTCTAAACGAGACTGTATCCAGCCATCTCCCCAACACCATTCGTGATAGCCATCAATTCCTTTACTTAACAAGAAGCGCACGCAATTATCATTGAGTAATTCTACTTCATGATTTACTTCTACAAATCCTAGTTTACTGGTAAAACTGAGTCCTAGCTTTAAAGTTTCAGGTAATTCAGAAGATAAGGTTTGAGGAAACATCCACTTTTTCAATTTCTCTGTTTGTAGTAAGCTATCGCGGATAGTTGATTCAGTAGCTTCTACTTCAATTCTGAGGTTACTTTGTTGAAAATTTCCTAGCATATAGTAAAGATAATGTTTTTATCAGTTAAGAATTGCATGGTAATGTTTACAATCTAGGCTGGAGTGGGCTGAAATACTCTTTAATTTTACTTAAAGTATCTCAGATTAGGGGGCAGTACCATGACAACATCCCAAATGGATTTGGCTAAACTAGAACGAGAATCAATCCATACTACGAATCGCATTCAGCCTCATGGAATACTTTTAGTATTACAAGAACCAGACTTAGAAATTTTACAAGTTAGTGAAAATATATCTTTTATTTTAAAAATTGCTCCAGAAGTGGCAATCGGGAAAACTTTAGGAGAAATTCTCGATCCGTTTCAAGTAGAAACAATTAAAACAGGATTATCATCAGAAAACTTTGATTTTATCAATCCCACTAAGGTATGGGTAAGAACTGGTGGCGATGATTTTGTAGTTTTTGATGCTGTTTTCCATCGTAATGTTGATGGCGTATTAATCTTAGAACTAGAACCTGCCATATCGCAAGAAAATATTCCTTTCTTAAGTTTTTACCACTTAGCAAGAGCTTCTATTAATCAATTAGAAAAAACCCAAAACTTACAGGAATTTTGCAATATTATCGTCAAAGAAGTCCGCAAGGTGACTGAGTTTGATCGTGTCATGTTGTATCGGTTTGATCAAGACGGTCATGGGGTGGTAATAGCAGAAGAAAAACGGGATGATATGGAATCATATCTGGATCTGCACTATCCAGAGTCCGATATTCCCAGACCAGCCAGAAAATTGCTCAGTTCTAATTGGATTCGCTTAATTCCTGATGCTAAAGCTGTAGCAGTGGGAATGTATCCTCCTGTTAAGCCTCAAAACAGTAGTAGCCAAGATAAAGCAGTTGTAAATCAACCCCTAGATTTAACCCATTCGATTCTTCGTAGTGCTTCCCCATGTCATCTAGAATATTTGCATAATATGGGAGTCGGTTCATCCTTGACTATTTCCCTCATTAAAGAAGGAAAACTCTGGGGTTTAATCGCCTGTCACCACCAAACCGCAAAATATGTACCCTATGAGTTACGGAAAGCTTGTGAATTTTTAGGAAGAGTCGTATTTTCAGAAATATCTACCAGGGAAGAAACGGAAGATTATGACTATCGGATGCGTTTGGCTTATATTCAATCTCAGTTAATAGACTATATGTCTGAGGCAGGAAATTATGTCGAAGGTTTAGTCAGTTACGATCCCAATCTACTAGATTTAACCAATGCTCAAGGTGCTGCTATTTGCGACAATGGAAATTGGACACTAGTAGGCAAAACTCCCTCAGAAGAAGACTTAAACTATTTAGTGCAGTGGTTACAAAGAAACGTTCACGAAGAAATTTTTGTGACTGATTCTTTAGCTAACCATTACCCCGATGCTGATAAATATAAAGATATCGCTAGTGGTTTATTAGCTATTCCTATTTCTCAACGCAACTATTTACTTTGGTTTCGACCAGAGGTGATTCAAACGGTAAATTGGGGAGGAAACCCTAGTAAAGCCTATGAAAAGAGTCATTCTCAAGGAACTTTGCGTTTATCTCCTCGTAAATCCTTTGAATTGTGGAAAGAACAAGTACGCCTAACTTCTTTACCGTGGAAACAAGTAGAAATCCAATCTGCTTTGGAACTTAGAAAAGCGATCGTTAATATCATCTTAAAACAAGCGGATGAACTAGCTCAATTAGCCAGAGATTTGGAAAGATCGAATGCAGAACTAAAACGCTTTGCCTATGTAGCTTCTCACGATCTCCAAGAACCATTAAATCATGTCTCTAACTACGTCCAATTATTAGAAATGCGTTATGGAGACAAACTCGATCTCAGTGCGAAGGAGTTTATTGGGTTTGCTGTAGCAGGAGTTAGTTTAATGCAAAATCTAATTGATGATGTATTAGCCTACTCCAAAGTAGATTTACAAGGTGCTGAGTTTACCCTTACTGACGCTAATATTGCCCTAGAAAGAGCTTTGAATAACTTACAAGGGAGTATTCGTAAGAGTAAAGCGGAAATTACTTGCCATAATCTTCCCACAGTGATGGCAGATAGTACCCAACTAATGCAAATGTTCCAAAACTTAATTGGTAATGCCATTAAATTCCGCAGTCAGCGACCCCTTAAAATTAAAGTTAATGCGGAACGACTCGATGATAGTTGGTTATTCTCTGTCCGAGATAACGGAATTGGCATCGATCCCCAATTCAGCGATCGCATTTTTGTAATTTTCCAAAGATTACATACTCGTGATGAGTATCCAGGAACAGGAATGGGTTTAGCAATTTGTAAAAAAATTGTTGAATGTCATCGTGGAAGTATCTGGGTCGAGTCTGAATTGGATAAAGGAGCAACTTTCTATTTTACGATTCCAGTAGGAGGACGAAAGCGTGACCGTAGAGACGGACGATAGGTGTAAAACGATCCTGTTGATAGAAGATAATATTGGTGATATTCGTCTCATTCAAGAAGTACTTAAGGATAGTTCTGTCTTTCAGGAAATTTTGACAGTGAGGGATGGAATGGATGCAATGGCTTTTCTCCGTCGCAAGGGGGAGTATCAAGATGCACCCCGTCCCGATCTTATTGTCCTCGATCTCAACTTACCGAAAAAAGATGGTCGAGAAGTCCTAGCAGAAATTAAAAATGATCCTAATTTAAAGAGAATTCCCGTTGTGGTCTTAACAACTTCGAGAAATGAAGATGATATTGTTCGCAGTTACGATCTTCACGCCAATTGTTACATCACCAAATCTCGTAATCTCAAGGATTTGTTTAGAATTGTAAAGGGAATTGAAGAATTCTGGCTGACTACCGTTACCTTACCATCTGAGTGAGGATAATTGAATGTAGAACCTTAAGCAAACGCTATTAGAGCTAAAATGCGATCGGCAATCAAGCCTGAAAGTGACGTAAAAATTTTACTAGTTGAGGACGATCTGGCAGAAGCAAGGTTACTCCATGAAGTCCTCAAGAATTTTCATTTAAATAAATTTAACTTAGTTCATGTAACAAGACTAGGAGAAGCTCTTAATCATCTAGAACAAGCTCCTTTCGATGTCATTTTATTAGATTTAACCTTACCAGATAGTCATGGTTTAGATTCTTTGCGAACAATAGTTAGTTTTGCTCCGAAATTACCTGTAGTAGTTTTAACTAATACAAATGATGATAAACTCGCCATAGAATCAGTACGCCAAGGCGCACAAGATTATCTAGTAAAAAGAAATATTAATGCGGAAGGATTAGTTCGTTCTTTACAGTATGCCATTGAAAGAAAAAGGGTTACTGAAACATTAATGCAAGCTAATGAAACTTTAGTAAATAGTATTCAAGAAAAGAATTCACAACTTGCAGAAGTAGAAAAAATCAATCAGTTTAAAACAGAATTTCTCTCAATGTTTTCCCATGATTTCCGTAACCCCTTGACAACTATTTTAGTTTCTGCTGGATTATTACAGGAAAAAAAAGAGCAATTAACTGAAGAAAAACAAAAGCTTTTACTAAAACAGATTCGCTCCGCAGGGAAAAATTTATCTCAACTATTGGATGAAATTATTTTTATTGGTCGCTCCGATGCTGGGAAATTACCTTATAAGCCTGAACTTTTAAATATACAATCCTATTGCCAACAAGTAATTGAAGAATTCAAAATCACTACTGGGAATAAACACAAATTAAATTTTGTCAGTGAAGGAATTTTTACTGATGCACTTTGGGATGTTAATCTACTGCAACATATTCTAGATAATTTATTAATTAATGCCATTAAATATTCTCCCGAAGGTAGCCTTATTGAATTAAAAATAATTGCTCAAGAAAACACTGTAACTTTAACAGTTCAAGATGAAGGAATTGGTATTCCTTCAGAATATATTGATCGCTTATTTATTCCTTTTAATCGGGCTAATAATGCTAGAGAAATACCTGGTACGGGACTAGGTTTAGCCCTAGTCAAAAGATGTGTAGAGGTTCAAGGTGGTGAAATTTCTCTTACTTCTAAAGAAGGATTAGGTACAACAGTTAAAGTTGTTTTGCCTATATTAACGGATGATAAATAAAATAGTTCAGTGGTTACCCTTTCACCACTGACCGCTCCATTTTGAATTTTGGATTGACGGTTTTGGATTATAACTCACCCAAAATCCAAAATCTAAAATCAACAATACCCTACGGCTACAGATATGCAGGGCTGTTTCAAAGTTTGATAATACCAATTGGAAAAAGTAATGAGAGACTTAATTAAGCTGGATTTCTGATATATCATCATTTCAGCATTATGATCCATCTCACTACTTTTGGTAAATGGTATAAGTTATTTTTGCGCGACTCCTTAGACAAAAGCAGGAGTCTGGCATTACCAAAACCCTGCTTCTGTTCATTCCTTAGCAAATATTTTTAACAGTAATCAGTGATTATTAATGACTGATTTTAGTTGAATATTACATAAAACTAGGTTGATGACGAATTAAGTTTAAAAATTCCTCACGGGTTTTTTGTTCTTCTTCAAATACCCCTAACATGGCACTAGTAACTGTCCAAGAGCCTGGTTTTTGTACTCCTCGCATCACCATACACATATGAGTTGCTTCCATAACCACAGCCACACCTTGAGGTTCTAATACTTCTTGGAGTGCTTCTGCTATTTGACGAGTCAGTCGTTCTTGAACCTGAAGACGACGAGCATACATATCCACAATACGAGCTAACTTACTCAAACCTACTACTTTTTGATTGGGGATATAAGCTACGTGCGCCCTACCCATGAAAGGTAGCATATGATGCTCACAAAGACTGAAGAAGTCGATATCTCTGACTAGTACCATTTCGTTGTGACCTTCATCAAAAATAGCACCATTGATCAGCTTTTCCAAGGATTGATTGTATCCTTGAGTCAGAAACTGCATCGCTTCCGCTACCCGCTTGGGGGTTTTGAGTAAACCTTCTCTGTCTGGATCTTCTCCAACAGACTCCAACATGACCCGCACTGCATCCATCATGTTTTCTTTAGCAGCTTCAGAAGTAGGGTGAATTACTGCTTCTTTCCCGTCATGGGTATTGCGATCGGGACGACTGGAAACTTGTTCGATTAAATTAGATTTAATTCCGTTGAGAGAAGAATTAGAACCGTTGGAAAAAGCTGTTGTCATAATTAAAAAATGGTGACTATAAATCTAGCCTCTTGCTATGAATAATGGTAAATTAACGACCGTTTCAGAATTTTTAGGAGTTCGATATTCAGAATTCCCGATTCATAAAGCCCCTCCACTGGGCATAATGGTCATTGTTTCTATTACCGCTTGAGATGGTAATAAAACTGCGTGGAGAATAGACTGAGCGACAATTTCTGGGGTCAGCATTGCCTCTCGGTTAAAATCTGCTTGTACTGTTTCTGTGTCCCACATGGTAGTATTTACCGCACCAGGAGCAATAGTCACAGCACGAATCCCATTAGACCTTTCCTCTACTGCTAGGGCTTTAGTCAAGGCAACTAAACCTGCTTTACTGACGCCGTAAGCACCCCAATCAGGAAAAGCATTGTAAGCTGCAATGGAAGCTACATTAATAATTGTTCCTGTAGCACGCTGGCGCATTTGAGGTAAGACACCTTGAATGCACTGAAAGACACTAGTGAGATTTAGGTCTAATACTTGTTGCCACTCCTCTAAGGAAGTATTTGCTAGGGAGTTGGTATAGCCCATACCCGCGTTATTGACTAGAATATCCACTGCTCCTATGTCTTTGGCGATCGCGCTTATTCCCTCCTTAACTAGAGCTACATTGGCTAAATCTAAAGGGTAAGCTTGGGCTTTTACCCCCGCAGTTTGGGCTGCATTAACCACGGCGGATAACTTATCCTCAGAACGACTCACCAAAGCTAGATTAATACCTGATTTGGCAAAGGCTAGGGCTGTCGCCTTACCAATACCACTACTTGCTCCTGTAATAATGGCTTGCAGTTGCTTAGGGGGTGGATTCATAGAAATAGCCTCAAACGCTTTCCATCATAAAGTTGAATGTAAACTCACAAAAAGGCGACGATAGTAAGGATAAATAGTTTGTTCCTGATCTATCGTTTTTCTTCGCTGATAGGGCTAGAGCATTATTGTCAGAAATGCTCGATAGCAAATTTAATAAGCCTCTTTTTAGTTGGTTTTTTTCTATTACCAATACTACTACTATCAACCCATCTAAAATTTAGATAATTAATTTAGATAATTGAAGTACTTTTGAATTTGTGGCTGCTTCGTACATTAAAGTAATGTAACGAAATGTTGCCTTAAGAATTATAACACTTAAAACAACAGTAGTTTGAATTCGAGTAATTAAATACCAGATTTAATTAAGTAATCTGCTGGAATACTCCCATTTGACGAAACTTACGGTAGCGCAATTCTTTGAGTTCCTGGGGTGTCATAGAAGATAGCTCTTCTAAGTGATTCCACAGAGCTTGTTTGAGTGTGGCAGCAGCTTCTAAAGGTTCAGAATGGGCTCCACTAGGAGGTTCTGGAAGAATTTCATCAATTAATCCCAGTTTTTTCAAGTCCCAAGCCGTAATTTTCAGTGCCATCGCTGCTTGCTCCGCTTTTTTGGCATCTTTCCAGAGAATTGCAGCACAAGCTTCGGGACTGGCTACGGTATAAACAGAATGCTCAAACATCAGTAGGCGGTCTGCGACTCCAATACCCAAAGCCCCACCAGAGCCACCTTCTCCAATTACAGTACAAATAATGGGAACATCAAAACCGAACATTTCTCGTAAATTATAGGCGATCGCCTCTCCCTGTCCTAATTTTTCCGCTTCTACTCCAGCCCAAGCCCCAGGAGTGTCAATGAAGCTGATAATGGGCATCCCAAAACGATTAGCGTGTTTCATGAGGCGGATGGCTTTACGATAACCACCAGGAGCAGCCATGCCAAAATTGCGAGCGACATTATCTTTAGTATCTCTACCTTTTTGGTGTCCCATCATTACTACTGGTCTGCCGTTGAGGCGAGCGACACCTCCCACTAAAGCAGGATCGTCATGACCAGAGCGATCGCCATGAAGCTCTAGCCATTCATCGGTAATTGCCTGAATATAGTCAAGAGTGCTAGGACGACGAGGATGACGGGCTAGTTGCAGTCTTTGAGCGGGGGTGAGACTACTAAATATCTCTTTACGGAGTTTATCCGCTCTGGCTTGTAGTTGGGCGATTTCTTGGGAAACATCTACTTGATTTTCTGCTGCTAACTGTCGAATCTGATCGATCCGAGCTTCTAATTCACAGAGAGGTTTTTCAAAATCGAGTAAGAAATTTCTGCGCTCAGTTTTGGGCATGGTTAGATGTTAATTTATTCCGCAACCTCTTATTGTACAGGTAATTAGATACTCAAAGAAGACTAGTTACAGACGTAGAAAATTAGAATCTATGTCCAAAAAATTGAATATATGGCTAATCTAGCAAGCAAATATATAGCAGTCGAAATATAGTTTAGGACACTAAACATTGGTTTAAACTTCAGTTCGAGTGACCGACCGTAGTCGCTGACGGGGAAGGAGTTCGGAGTTCAGAATTCGGAATTCGGAGTTATGATTTTTTTTAGGAAAGAATGAAGGTTTCTCATAGATTTAGAGTCTTCTGGATTTCGACTGTAGGTCATTCAGACAGTAGCTTGATCTTGCTCTTCTGTGGCTATAAGCTAATCTAGAAAGCAGTTTTAAGAGTGATGATTAAAGTATAGATTAATAAATCTAGTCAAAATCATCTACAAATTCATCATCGTTTCCAGTAGGACTAACTAGACAGTCAACGCCAAGGTCAAACAATTCATCATCTAAATATGCATCCGCAGCTTCGCCTGCAGTATAGTCATTGTCCCTTAAATACTGCAAATCTATTGCCCTGTATCCATAAATTTCATCATAAATTACCACCCATCCTTCTGAAGAAGTATTAAATACATTGTTTACATCTTCATCCAATACTTCTGTAGTAGTAGAGGCAGATACACTTGCACCAGTATCTCCTAGGACAAAAGCTAAAACTCTTTCAAAATAGGAATCTAGGGATGAGAGAGAATCAAAACCAAACTTTAAACTTTGATTAGAAATAACGTTGCTACCTGTTAATTCCTCATGACTAGTAAAAGACTCATGAATTAAGTCAAAAGTTGCTTGAATTTTTGCGATATTTAATTAAATCTTCAGGCTCTAATAAATTACCATTTATAAGCTCTGAATCTGGTGTAATAAGAGTAATAGGAGTTTGTGAACTGCCATTATTATCAGAGGTGATTCCTGACAACATTCTACTTAAGATAGCAGCAGTATTAAAAGCATCAAAACTACCACTAGCATTACCCTGAACAATACCAGGTCCAATAGCAGCTAAACCAATTGCTAAAGCAGCAGCAATAACAGAAGCTGAATTAATATCCATACCAGTTACCTCGTTATAACTCCTCCTCATCATGCTACACAAAATAACACAACAAGATTATTACAAATTGTCTCAAAAACTTTAAATTAAGGGTTATATTGAGGTAACAAAATCGGTGGTTTGAAAGTCAAAATTACATTTTCATATCACATAAACCCGCTTTTCTCACCAAAAAGGCTTACTAGATCTAGGTCTGACCCTAGTGTTTACTCCTGCGGTTAAAGGACAGTCTGTTGAAACGAGTTCCAGCCTGCATCAGAATCAATTAGAGTTGGAACAAAAAGCAATTTACTTGGCATTAATAATTGAATAATCAACCACTAACTATATAAATTAACGAGTCTGAAAGATATTTTGTACCATGGGTTTTTTGACTTTAGCAGCAGCATTGTCTAATTCGGTAACTTCTCCCTCATCCAGATACCAGCCTAATGCACCAATATTTTGTGTAGCTTGTTCAGGATTTTTTGCACCAGGAATGGGGATAGTCCCTTTACAAATACACCAATTGAGAGCTACTTGAGCCATAGTTTTATTTCTAGCTTGAGCAATTGCTTTTAGACAACTTAAAAGCGATCGCGCTCCTGGTAAGATTTGTTTACATACCCAACCCCGTAAACCAGGGGGAAGATTGCCTTTTTCCGAGTATTTACCTGTTAACAGCCCTAAAGCCAAAGGGCTATAAGCAATGAGTTTAATACCTAATTCATCACAAACTTCTTTTACTCCCAATTCTTTTACAGGATAGGTAGAAAGGAGGGAATACTGTACCTGAAGCGTGGTAATAGGGATTCCACGATCGCTGAATTTTTGATATACTTGACCCAACCGTTTTGCTCCGTAGTTGGATAAACCCACTCCTTTAACTAACCCCTTCTCATATAAATCTCCCAAACCATCTAGAAGCTGCCATTCTTGCAGAGGAAAATAATTAGCAGTTGACCAGTGCATCTGAACTA
>JASJEK010000193.1 GCA_030064915.1 Xenococcaceae cyanobacterium MO_234.B1 | reverse complement strand
AGCTAATTGTAGATCTTGAAGTGAGAATTTTTCCCCATCTTCCCTATCTCCCTCAACTTCCCCATCTCCATCTTGAATGTTACGCCTTTGATTGCAACTTGGTATCAATTGCTAGAGTGTAACTATCCGACATGGAAAATTAGTGTTCTTACTTACTGGCGATTATTAGTATTTTGCATCACGATTAGTTTAATCAAGCTGAGAAGGTTAGCCAGTGCTGCTAGGAAAATCAGGTAAAGTTTTTCTATTTCTTAATTAGTAATTATTGGTAATTCCACTCGGATAGTTGTTCCTATTCCTGGCTGACTGGTTAAAGAGATGTTTCCTTGGTGTAAATCAATAGCTCTTTTAACAATAGCTAAACCTAAACCTGTACCAGGAATATTCCCTACATTATTAGCTCGATAGAAAGATTCAAAAAGATGTTTTTGGGCTTCTGGGGGAACTCCAATACCCTGATCTTGCACTTCTAAAACTACTATATTTTCTTGTCGGGTTACTTCCAAATTTACAGGTTTGTCGGAAGCAGAATATTTTAGGGCGTTAGACAATAAATTAGTGATGATGTGCCCTAAAAGTTTCTCATCAGCATTAACTTCTAAACTATCCTCTGGCACGATTAAGTTAATAACCCTATCTTGATGGGAAAGTTTAAGTTTCTTAATAAGTTGCTGACAAAATTCTTTCAAATCAAAATAACTAAAATTCAGTTTCTGCTGTTTTGCTTCCGTCTTACTTAAGATTAAGACATCCTCTAGTAAATACTCCATATTGAGAGCAGCTTCTTTAATTGAAGTTAAATAAAACTGGGTTTCTTCTAAATGTAAATTATCTTTTGTTTCAATTAAGACATCAGCACAAACCAAAATGCTACTTAAGGGATTACGAAATTCGTGAGATGCCATAGATATAAAAATAGATTTTAGTTCCTTTAATTCTTTTTCTTTTTCTAGAGCTTGACGTATTTCTGCTTCTGCTTGTTTTCTCACAGTAATGTCTCGCCCAATATAGACACATTTAAAAATTTCTTTAACTTCGGTAGGAGCTAAAAAACAGTTAAATTCTATTGCTTTTTTATCCTTAGAATTCTCTTTATTTGTGCAACTAAATTCTAGTTTTTGACAGGATTTTTCCTTGAATTTAAGAGATTCAAGAGATTTAAAAACTCTAGCATAATCAAATTTAGGGTCATCAATTATTTCAGTGATATGGCGATTTAAAACTTCTGAGGAAGAATAGCCTAAAATATTTTTGATTGCTTCGTTTGCTCGATTAATAACTCCAGAAGAATCAGTAATTAACAGGATATCTCCCATAGAATCCACAATTTTATTAGTACAATATTCAAATCTTTTAAGCTCATTAAGAGTAATTTCGGATTCATTTATTTTTTGATTTAAAGATTGTCTCAATAACATTAATTCTGTAACATCTTCTAAAAACAGAATTAGATTATTGCCATTTTTTTTTATAGTAAGATTAAAATATGAATTGGAACCAGAACTTTGTTCTCTCGCAATTCCATTTAAAATAAAGCTTTCTTCACTGGAGGGACCCAGACTAATTAAAGTATCTTCTAAACCAATAAGCTCAGGAAAATTAGAACGAATATCTTGACCTATTGCTAGAGTCTCTGGAGACTCTGCATATTTTTTTACATTAGGAGATAAATTCACAAGTTTAAAATTATTATCTATAATCAGATACCCCTGATTGTCCGATATTACTATAGAATTCACGATTATTTGCGATTAAGTTAGGTGACTATAGGTTAAACTCAAAGCGATCGCCTAGAGGAATTGGGCGATCGCTTTTTGAGATTGTTGATTAGTTATTCCGCTGTATAAGATTGTCATTAGACAACAGAAAGTAACTTGTTTAAAGCTTAAATTATAAGGATGTGCTTGCCTAACGATAACGCTTTTTACGACGAGCAATTGCTTTGCGTTTGCGCTTTTCAATTGGAGTTTCGTAGTGACGGCGACGTTTAATATCAGCAAAAATACCTGCTTTAGATACTTGGCGTTTAAATCTACGTAATGCGGATTCTATATTTTCATTTTGTCCCACAACCACTTGGGTCATTAAAAATCATCCTCCTTAAATTGATATTTGTATTACAGTGACTATTTTTCCATAGTAGACAGATACATTATCATATCATGATTTTTAGTGCAAGAAGTGACGAACTCCACTTAGTACCATAACAATTCCTAATTCATTGGCAGCAGCAATGGAATCCTTGTCTCGAATTGAACCTCCTGGTTGAATAATCGCTGTAATTCCTGCTTGGGCTGCGGTACGCACTGAATCATCAAAGGGGAAGAAACCATCACTGGCTAAAACGCCCCCTTGTGCCTTTGCCCCTGCTTGTTCTAGAGCAATTTTTACTGAGCCAACACGGTTCATTTGTCCTGCACCAATTCCCAAGGTAGTGCGATCGCTTGTCACCACAATAGCATTAGATTTAACGTGCTTCACTACTTTTTGAGCAAATAACATCTCGGCTATTTGTTGGGGTGTAGGCTGTTTTTCCGTAACAATTTCCCAGTTATCAGGATTTTCTACCAGTTCGTCCCTGGCTTGAACTAAAAAGCCTCCCCCTATTGCTTTAATAGTGTGCTTTTCTCCTGTAACTAAATCTGGTAATAACAAGACTCTCAATTTCGATTTAGCTTTTAAGATTGCTGCTGCTTCGCGATCGCAGCCTGGCGCAACTACACATTCGAGAAAAGTTTTGGTTAGGGCGTTGGCAGTAGTTGCATCTATAGCTTGATTGAGAGCTACAATACCCCCAAAAGCAGAGATTGAATCGGCATTAAAAGCCTTTTCATAAGCTGATGCGAGACTTGCTGCTACTGCGACACCACAGGGATTAGTATGTTTTAAAACTGCTGCTGCTGGTTCATCGGGGGGGAATTCGGAGATAATACATCTTGCTGCTTCTAAATCAACTAAATTGTTGTAGCTAAGTTCTTTTCCTTGTAATTTAGTAGCACTTGTCCATCCTGTTGACCCTGTACTATACCAACTAGCAGCTTGATGGGGATTTTCTCCATAGCGGAGAGTCTGAATTTTGTTACCCGATAGATTATAAGTTTCTGGTAATGCTGTCTCTTCTTCTTGGTTTAACTTGGCAAAGTAACTAGAAATAGCACGGTCATAGTTATAAGTATGGGCGAAAGCCTGACCAGCCATTTTTTGCCGAAATTTTAGGGAAACCGCACCATCAGAATTATTCAACTCCCTTAAGTACTCATCATATTGACTAGGTTCACACAGGATAGTCAGATGAGCAAAGTTTTTGGCAGCAGCACGTACCATAGTAGGACCACCAATATCAATCTTTTCAATAGCTTCTGCTACAGTGACATTAGGTTGGGCGATCGTTTTTTCAAAAGGATAGAGATTTACTACTACTAAATCTAGAGGGCGAATGCCATTAGCTTCCATCTCCACCCTATCTTGTTCCATATCGGGACGACCTAAAATCCCCCCATGAATACGAGGATGGAGAGTTTTAACTCGTCCTCCCAAAATTTCAGGCGATCCTGTGTAATCACTAACTTTAGTTACGGGTAATCCAGCTTCTTGTAAGGTTTTAGCTGTTCCACCACTACTGATCAGGTCAAACTCGAACTTTTCAACTAACTGACGTGCTAACTCTACAATCCCAGTTTTGTCTGACACACTCAGAAGTGCTAAACGTTTCATTAGATTGTTTCCTTCTCCATCAAATTCCTTAAGCTAGTTAATTGTGACACACCCATATTCTAAGAATGATGTACCATATAAGATACAGTTAATAGGGAATAAAGATTGAAAAGACTGCCAGCCAAGTTTTTTCGCTCTGCTAACGGTGTAGAGCCAGTCAAAGACTGGTTAAAGACCCTAAACCGCGAAGATTGCCGTATTATTGGCAGTGACATCAAAGATGTCGAGTTTAGCCCTATGCCGATCTCTTTCAGGTTATAAAGACCTGTGGGAGATCAGGAGCAAGATAACTGGGGGCAAGATAGCGCGGGTCATCTTCTATATTAGTAATGGTGAGATGATTTTGCTGCATGGTTTCATTAAAAAGTCGCAAAAAAGCCCGAAGAAGGAAATCTCCTTAGCCGTTAAACGTCAAAAGGAACACCAAAAATATGACCAATAATCCTTACACTGGTTCTAGTTTCGATGATTTTTTACAAGAAGAAGGGCTGTACACTGAATGCACAGCGATCGCTATTAAACGAGTACTTGCTCGTCAACTTACCGAGGAAATGAAACGGCAAAATCTGACCAAAACCGAGATGGCGAAGCAGATGAAAACTAGCAGAGCGCAACTAGACCGACTCCTCGACCCAGAAAAAACGGGGGTATCCATTGAAACTATCACCAGAGCAGCGACGGTGGTGGGTCGCCAACTAAGAATCGAACTTGTCTAATAACCTCCTGAACTTCTAATTGCTTTGAGCAAAAGATTTTAGATGAAAATCTTCAATATCCGCCACAGATGGCGCGGTTCTGCACAATGCCCCATCTCTTCATCCCCAAAATTTTTCAATACCTTTGACGGAGTCTTTAAGCCTACCCTACTAACGATTCTAGGGGCAATTATGTACCTGCGGGTGGGCTGGGTGGTTGGCAATGGGGGATTGGTTGGTGGTTGGCTAGTAGTACTCGGTGCAGTGAGTATTACCTTGGCAACGGGTTTATCCCTCTCCTCGATCGCTACTAATACTCATCTTAAAGCAGGTGGTCCCTACGCCATGATCTCTCAGTCTTTGGGTTTGGAGGTAGGAGGGGCTGTGGGAATTCCCCTATTTCTGTCTCAAGCTTTTGCTGTAGCAATGTATATTTTTGGTTTTCGCGAAGGTTGGCTCAAAATTTTTCCGACTCATCTGCCCCTACTGGTTGATTTGCTGGTCTTCGTGGGAATTTTTGCTATTGCCTTTATCAGTGCTGGATTAGCTTTTCGCGTGCAATATTTAGTAATGGTATTGGTTGGCATTTCTCTAGTCTCTATTTTTGCAAGTGGGGAGTTTTGGCAATCCACTCAACCGATTGTCTGGGTAGGGGATTTTCCAGGTTCTCTGGAAAACGGATTTACAGGCATCAGTTTTTGGAAGGTATTTGCAGTCTTCTTTCCCGCTGTCACTGGCATTATGTCTGGGGTAAATATGTCTGGGGAACTCAAAAATAGTCGTCAAAGCATTCCCACCGGTACGCTGTCTGCGATCGCAGTGAGCGTTGTAATCTATTTGGCGCTGTGTTGGTGGGCAGCGCGAGTGGCTTCTCCAGAGGCACTAGTAAGCAATTACACCATTATGGTAGATCGAGCTCTGTGGGGTCCTGCGGTTTTGGGCGGACTCTTAGCAGCAACTTTTTCAGCCGCACTCTCATCTTTAGTTGGCGCACCTCGGATCCTAATGGCTTTGGCACAAGATGAGGTGATTCCCAAAGGTAGGTGGATTGGTAAGTTGTCTGCCAATAGCGAGCCACGTCGAGCATTATTACTCAGCAGCCTGATTGTCTTAGTAGCATTGATGCTACGAGACCTCAATGCGATCGCACCTCTAATTACTATGTTTTTCTTGATTACTTACGCCAGCCTCAATTTAGTAGTGCTGCTAGAGTTGAGCTTGGGACTAATTAATTTTCGTCCTACCTTTAAGGTACCGAAAATTGTCCCTCTTTATGGCTTGAGTAGTTGTCTGATCGCGATGTTTGTCATTGATGCCAGGTTTAATTTAGTTGCCAGTACTATTGTTATCTTGATTTACTTCCAATTGAGCAGAAAACCACCTAGCTATCGACGACCAGGTGATGTCCGAAGTGGCATTTTTGAAGCGATCGCTCAGTGGGCAGCTAAAAGAGTAATGGCAATGGATCTGACTAATTATCGCGCTTGGCGACCTATCCTGCTAGTTCCTATACAGAATAGGTCTGAGTTGTTGGGCGAGTTCCGTCTGTTGCTCGATCTTTGTCAGCCAGAGGGAGCAATTAAGCTACTTGGCCTAATTTCTCACGACTCGGTTCCCGATTTTTCACAGCGGTTAAAAGGTTATAGTGCATCTTTACGCCGTCGCCAGATCTTCACTACTTATTCCACGATCACAACCCCTACAGATATACCTGGACTTCTCCTAGTTCTCCAGTCACTGCAAAGTGAATTTTTCCGCCCTAATGTACTGTTTCTCAAAGTTCCAGAACAAGCTACTGACTGGGAATATATGCCAATCATTTTTGCTGAGGCACAGCGGTTAGAGATAGGGGTAATGTTATTCGGACTACATCTCCTTGCTGGCTTAGGACGAGCTGAAGTAATTAACTTGTGGCTAACTCCCCAACTTGATGATTTACCAATTTCGGAAAAATTGCAAAAAGGAAGTATTAATCTGGCAATTTTGATGAGTTTGAGACTTGCTCGAAAATGGAAAGGGGTATTAAATCTAATCTCTGTGGTGTCTCAGAAAGAAGAAGTCATGTTGGCAAAAGATTATATCGAAGAACTGCGTGACCTCTGCCGTATACCCAATAAAGCCAAGACTTATATTCTAGTGGGAACATTAGACGAATGCATTACCTATGCTCCCCAATCAGACATAGATTTGATGGGACTTCCGGCAGAACCCAGCTATGATTTTGTTTGCCGCATGGTTCAGCTCACAGGTTCTTCCTGCTTGTTTTTTAGAGATTCTGGTAGCGAAAGTGCCCTTGCCTGATTGTGTTTGAGAATTTTGTTAATTTTTGTTAATTACTAAATAATAGCTTGTAACTTTTTACGGAACTCCCCTTTAGGATGACCACCTTTAACTTCCCCAAGAATCTTAAAATCTCCTTCAGGAGAGTCACACACAATATAAGTCGGCCATCCCATATCTTCTTTTTTGGGATATTGAGTTAAAAGAATTTTACGATACTTGCGATAGGTAGCAGTGTCCTGCATCTTAACATCAATAAAGTCTAATCCTAGCTCTTTGGCTACTTTCTCGTCATAAAAAGACATTTTGTGACAAAGACCACAATCTTCAGAAGAAAACTTAATGACGGCTCTACTCATAGACATCCCCCATAACTTTACTCTCTAACTAGTAATTATTAGGGATAACCAGTTTTTAATGACAAAATTATTAATAATCTTAATTATGGATTCAAGAGCTTGACATAAATATAGGCGATCGCCTCAGATATAATAGTTTTTACTCCTTCACTAGATTGCCACCAAGCATTAGCATCATAGCTCGTAGGAGGATGGGAAATGACCCCCACTTGAATTGTTGGCTCAAAAACTTTTTTGTATAGTAACCAACTTCTGCGACTGTGAACACCACTAGAATAAATATTAATTCCTGTGATATCTAGATTCTGTTTCGTGAGCCATTGCTTAACTGCGATCGCAGATGTGAGAGTACGATCGCGCTGAACCTGGGGAGTCGGAACAACTGCTATTTTCTCGGGGTCTAAACCTAATTTAGTGAGGGTTGCAGCCGAAATTTGAGCAAAGTTTTGATATTCTGAGAGGTATTGTCCTCGATATAAAGGAATTCCTGTAGTAATTAGTAGTTGATATTTTTGTTTGGTAAACTCGGCTATCGTTCCTTTTAGTGCCTCATCTCCAATCCAACCTTCTACGATCAGTACTTCCCCTTTTACTGGCATAGAATAGGCTAAAAATGGGTATATGCTACGGAGCAATCCCAGAAAAATCAATAAGATCGCCCCAAAGATCACGATCCATCCTTGGATAGTCAACCCCCAACGGGCTTTATACTCTAAAAATCCCCATAGTTTTTTGTGGGAGTAATTATTGCTCTGTTTGAGATTTAACACGAATTCTTGGTACTAAATGATATCTAGTCCAATTTCTCCTCTACTGAAAGCGATCGCTCTCAGTAGAGGAGAATCAGTCCTAGGCGATCGCATTTTATGATTATTAGGTCTTAAGTTATCAATGGCTAGCTTCTGTCTCGTCTTTGACGACGGCGATCGCGCCATTTAGCAGCAGAAAGATAGAGTATTCCTCCACTAACCACTAACATCAGCACTAAAGCAACCAGAAATAAGGTATTGAGTATATAGTCTGTTTCCACAATTGATTTTAGAATCCGTTACGACCCCAAACTACCATCGCGATCGACCAAGTAAATAAAGCAAGTGTGCCAGCCCAACCTAATGTCAAAATATCCATGTTCTCTAACTTATTTTTTACAATTTAAGATGTTGAAGTATGTTGCACTAAACCATAGTTTTAGTACTCAACTGCCATTTTATAACGGTTTGAGTTCATTTTGGCAGATTATCCTAAAGTACGAAGTACCCTTGAGGAGGAGGAATTAGGAATCTTTGAGGCAAAAAAACCAGTATTTTACCGAATTAGAGCAAACTATTCTCGATTTTGCCGAGATTGATGCTCAACTTAACTATCGGAAAGCCCAAAACTCTCTGAGAAATTTGATTAGCAATCTCGATCTGACCTCTGAAGAGCAACAGGGTTTAGAGTCAGAAATTGATTATCTCTCAGGAATGCTAGATAAGCTGGAACAGTCGGTAGTGCAGATTGCTGTATTCGGAATGGTAGGAAGGGGTAAGTCTTCGGTGCTGAATGCTTTGGTGGGAAAAGATATCTTTACCACAGGTCCATTACATGGGGTTACTCGTAGTGTTGAGCGAGTAGATTGGAATATCGACAAAAAACAGTTGCAAAGATTAACCATATCTCAATCGAGAAGTCAGAATAAAATTCAACTTTTAGATACTCCTGGTATTGATGAAGTTAACGGAGAACAAAGAGAAGTTTTAGCCCATAGTTTAGCAACTAAAGTTGATTTAATTTTATTTGTCGTTTCAGGGGATATTACCCAAGTCGAATATCAAGCTTTATCCCAATTGCGCGAAGCAGGAAAGCCAATGTTATTGGTGTTTAATAAAATCGATCAATATCCCGAAGCCGACCGCCAAATTATCTATCAAAAAATCTGCGATGAAAGGGTCAAAGAATTAATTTCTCCTGAAGAAATTATTATGGTTGCTGCTGCTCCTGTAGAGTTACAAGCAATAAAAGGAATAGATGGCAAAGTCAAAGTAAAAAGAGTTCGTGGCAAACCTCAGATAGAAAATTTAAAACTCAAGATATGGGAGTTATTAGAGCAAGAAGGAAAATCTTTAATTGCTCTCAATAGTATGCTCTATGCCAACACAATCAACGAACAAATTTTACAACGCAAGTTAAGAATTCGGGAAAATGCAGCTAATGATTTAATCCAGAGAGGAGCGATGATCAAAGCCACTGCTACTGCTTTAAATCCAGTAACAGCAATTGACTTATTTGCTGGTGCAATTATTGATGTAGCCCTAATTCTGGCTTTATCCCGTCTCTATGGTATCCCTATGACTCAACAAGGTGCGATCGCGCTTTTGCAAAAAATCGCCCTCAGTATGGGAGGTATTGGTGGTAGTGAATTATTAGCAACTCTGGGATTGAGTTCCCTCAAAGGTTTACTTGGTATTTCTATCCCTGTTACAGGAGGGCTGGCTTTAGCCCCATATTTATCTATTGCGATCGCTCAAGGGAGTGTAGCAGGAGTTTCTTCTTATGCCATTGGACAAATCACTAAAACCTATTTGGCTAATGGTGCATCTTGGGGTGAAAAATCTCCCAAAACTGTAGTTAAAGATATTTTAAATTCTTTAGATGAGCAATCAATTCTGAATCGTATTAAATCTGAATTACAAGCAAAATTATGGAAATGAAACTAATTTTTGAGAGATGTTGGTTAACAAAATTATATTTTTTTAGGAAAAATGAATCTTTACAAATGAAATTAATCTGCTATGATAATATATCGTGACCTTGGAGAGGTGGCTGAGTGGTTGAAAGCGGCTCCCTGCTAAGGAGTTATGGGGTTTAAAACCCCATCGAGGGTTCGAATCCCTCCCTCTCCGTACCTAAATTTCTTAGAGATAGTCGGGTTTCTAAGCCCTCGATGAACCTTTAACCTCCATAACTTGCTCAAATCTTGCTCACTTTCCTATTATTTCCACATAACCAACTGGGTATAAAAGGGGTAGTCCCTACAAACTGATTGGGTTAAATTTATGTTCTAACTTTTAGTATATTAGCCTGATAATGTATTACATCATCTATCTCATATAGAAAAAGCGATTGGAGAAACAGAGGCTACGCGGTCTCGCGAAGCGAGGCACTTCGTGACCGCTATAATACTACATAGGAATCACTACCCAAATATTTAATACTGCTGTCACCCCCTTAAAAAATACGAACGCTTTTCTCCTACCCTGTAAATTCTGATTAGACTGAGATTTAGCGGTAAATCTTCTCAAACACCAGCAATGAAAATCAATATACGCGACATCTGGCAACAAAATCGTCCCGAACTCGACCAGGTACTAGAAGCGGGAGAGGTTACTGCCAATACTACGGCTGCTACTTTGGGGTTGGCGATCGCGCTTGGAGTAGCTAATCCTGTTGTGGGTGTTGCTGCTGCGGGGTTGGCTTTTGCGGGTCCAGGTAGAAAAGTAATTGAAGCAGTTGCTAAAAAATGGAATAAAACACTCACTCTTGAAGAAGTCGTGGCGATCGCTGCTCCTGTGGCTTATTTAAAGAGTTTCGATAGTTGGATAAAGCGCAACAGCATCTTAAAAGATAAGATAAGCCAAGATCGAGATAAAGAAGCTCATGTAGATTCGAGAATAGACAATTTAACCTTAGACCAGGAGCTAGCTACGAATGCTCTGCGTAATTTTCATAAATCGGAACTAGCACAAACATATAATCAGATTTTGTCGTCTCAACTGATTAAGCAAGGATTGAGCAAAACAGAAATTGACATAGTAGTTGCTTGGGTAGCATGGGAAACTGGTCGCTATTTAAAAGAAGCAGTAGAAGAATATAGTAGTTCTAAAGAGTTAGCAATTATTGGTATTTACAAAAATGCTAGTCAAGAAGATGATTCTAGTCCCTACAAAAGTATTGAAACTTATTTAGCCGAACAAATCGCTACTAAGCCTCTAGAGAAGGTTTTCAATGAAGAATTTAGCTTCGCCGAGATATATGTTCCCCTAAAAGCTGCTCCTGTTGATGCCAATGGCAAAGTAAGTAAGGATAAAAAATCTTTTGTGCTGGTGGAGGATTGGGCAAAGAAAATGCTACTTAATCCCCAGAAAGATCCCCAAAAAGGGAAGCAGGTAATGTTTATTCAGGGTGGACCAGGTAGGGGCAAAAGTGTATTTTGTCGAATGTTTGCTGACTGGGTGCGCCAGAAAATACATCCCCTGTGGATACCGATTTTAATTCGGCTGCGGGATATTGAATCCTTTGAGGCTAGTTTTGAAAAGACCTTACAAGGAGCGGTCAAAGCTGATTTTGCTAGAGAGGATGGTTGGTTGACCGATTCCAAGCTCAGATTTTTATTTCTCCTCGATGGGTTTGATGAGTTACGGATGGAAGGCAGAGTCAGTGGCGGTATCGAGCGGTTTATTAAGCAAGTAGGTTCGTATCAAGAACGCTGTGATACATCAGAAATGGGGCATCGGTTTATTGTTACGGGTCGTCAGTTGGCTCTCCAGGATATCAGTTTTTTACCTGGTAATTTAGAACGGGTGGAACTGTTGGAGATGGATGATGAGTTACGGCGACAGTGGTTCGAGAAATGGCAACAGGTAGTAGATGAAGACCAAGTTATTGCCTATCGTAAAATAGAACTTTTAAAAGGATTCTTGCAGTCACGAAATCTTCCTGATGAAGTGAAAGAAGAGCTAGCTAGAGAACCTTTATTACTATATCTTCTGGCAGCAATGCATCGAGACGGCAAAATTAGTGTTGCCGATTTATCAGGGACAAGTGGTATCCAAACCAAAATTACTATTTACGAACAAGCTCTTGATTGGGTACTAACTAAACAAAGAAAACCAGTACAACGAGAAATTGTCAGATTAGAAGAAGAAGAATTAAGTCAGGTTCTCATCGAAGCAGGATTGTGTGTGGTGCAGTCTGGGGGTGAGTGTGCCAGAGTTAAAATGATTGGAGATCGTCTGAAAAAGTCCGAACCAGAAATTGTCGAGAAAATTGAACATATCCGAAATCAAGATAAAGATGACGTCTTGAAAAATGCCTTAGCAGCTTTTTATCTCAAACCAGCAGCAGGAGATGAAGGGGGTTCGGTAGAGTTTTTTCACAAAAGTTTTGGAGAATTTCTTTGTGCCAAGCGGATGCAGCAAACCCTGGAAGAGTGGACAGCACTCCGTCGCCGAGGCAGAGGTTTTAATTTGAATGAAGACCAGTTAGCCGAAGAGATATATGACCTCTTGGGATACGGTGGACTGACACCAGAAATTATGGAGTATTTATGGGGCTTACTTGCTGATAGTCAAGAATTTCTCCCAGTAGAACTTTTTACTAGGTTAGAAGATTTCTACGAACGCTGGTGTGATGGGAAATTTATTGATGCCGATGGGACAACTTTACCCCAAGCTAAGATGCGACGACTCAGAGAACGCAAACCCCAATTTAAACAAGAAAAAGATATCTTGGGTCAGCGTCAGATTGATGTTTATACGGGTTTGAACGTGATGATTCTGCTGTTGAAGTTACACCGCTACGGGCAGCAGCAAGAAGAGTTAAAAAAGGTAATAAACTTTCATCCGTGTGGCAAACGCAACGATCAAGGGAAACTAGAAGACTCTACTCGCTTGTTTCGCATCATTGGTTACAGTCGTTGCATTAGTAATTTCGGTTTTCTTAATACTGTAGGTAGTTTTCTCAGTTCCGCAGACCTCAGTTTCGCTTACCTCAGTTCCGCAGACCTCAGTTCCGCAGACCTCAGTTTCGCTTACCTCAGAGACGCAGACCTCAGTTTCGCTTACCTCAGAG
>JASJEK010000192.1 GCA_030064915.1 Xenococcaceae cyanobacterium MO_234.B1 | reverse complement strand
ATCACCGCTACCTCCGAGTCGGGGGAGGATGGAATTGTCACCTTTGATATCCCCAACACTGACCCCAGCCGTAGCGTGACGGAATTAGCCCAACCCGTTGACCCCAGTAATGAGATTGTCCGCGCTTGCGTCCCCACTGAAGAAGGAGAATCTAGTGAATTTACCGTCACAGGACGGGGTGGTTTGCCAGCAAGTCCCTCAGACGTACTGAGCCGCGATACCGTGGTAGAGGACTTAGGAACCTTAGCTACTAGCCCCCAAACTTCTGACCAGACAGAGATTTCAGATCCTCCTGCCCCTCCTTCCGCCCCCTTGGTGGAAGCTGATGGCTGGATATTGGCAAAGAACGGAGATATTATTTTCATCAGCAAGGCTGCTTCAGAAAGTCCCCAACCCCGTTGGCAACCCTCTTTAAACTGTCCCACGGCTGAGTCGAACTAGTAGTCCGTCATACAAATAAGGTGATTTCGCTAAAAGACTAGACCAGGAAGCCTCCCTGCCAATACTGTTCGGTTAGTCGCTCAAGTTATTTTGTCCGCCCCCTAAATCCCCCAATCCTGGGGGACTTTCACAAATATGGCTCCCCCAAAGTTGGGGGCTGGGGGGCTTAACCGAACGGTATTGCGAAGCGACCAACCTCAACCATCAAATGTAAAAAACATACCCTTGAAAGGAGGGGTTGGGGAAAGGTAATTTTTAATCTCGTCGAACTGACCTTGTTTTATTGTGGTTTTAGTGTGGTCTCGCCAGAGAGAGATAAGACCACATTTTTATTTAGCTAACTGCAAAGTTAGATTCTGTTGGACTTGAATCATTTTTGTCACAAGATATAACACCAGGGTTGCCATATACATAATTAGAGACAGCCACAACAAATCGACATTTTGCCAATAACAAGCAGCAATGATAAGAGGGGTAAAAGCAAGACCAAAAGCTGTTAGGGAAGCATTCCGTAATACCGCACCCTCTTTTAATCCAATAAAATACCCTTCAAGTATAAACGCGCTGGCGGTAAAAGTAAGTAACGGCAATAGCCAAATAGTATAATTAGTAATGCCTTGATTTACTTCACTATGATTAGTTAAGAGTCCGAAGACGGCATCAGGGAAAGTTATCGATACCAGGGCAAAAGGTAAAGCAATCAATAACCCATTAATAATAGAGACTCCCATCAACGGCATCATGTTTTCTGTCTCACCTTTCCCCTTAAAATTACCGATAAGGGTTTGGGTGGTCATGCCAACTCCTTGAACTGTAAACTGACTTAGAAAAGCAATTTGTAACAATAAACCGTTTTCTGTAAGTAGAGTCGTACCCATTCTGGCACTTAGGTTAGTAAATATCGAATAGGTAGAAATTAAGGCTAAAAAGCGAATCAAGATATTGCTTTTGAGTATTAAAATTCCTTTCAAAGCTTGAGGCTCTAAAACTTTTTCTAAGACATGAGATAAATCTTGCCATGAAATACTGATAGCTACAGCAATTAAACCTACTAACAAAGCCAGATATTGACTAAGAGCCGTAGCTAAACCTGCTCCCATACTTTCCCAACCCCAACGATAAATCATCAAGTAATCAAACAAGACATTTGAGCCGTTAGCAATTAAGGATATAATTAGGACAATACTGTTTTTTTCTCTTCCTAGAAACCAACCAATTAAAACGAAATTGAGTAATACTGCTGGCGCACCCCAAATTCTGGCATTAAAATACTCAATTCCCGATGTTTCCACCGCAGGAGAGCCTGAAAGGATAGCAAAACCCAGTTTTTGAATCGGATACTGTAAGATCAGAATCGTTAATGCGATCGCTCCTGCAATCAAGCCACTACGTAATCCTGCTAACAATACTCCTTGAGAATCATCTCGTCCCATAGCTTGAGCCGTCATGGCATTGGTGCTATTACGCAGAAACTTGAGAATGCGATAGAGATAATCAAACAAAATACTAGCTAAAATAATCCCAGCTAAGTGACGAATATCTGTCAGGTGTCCCAAGAAAGCTGTATCACACAAACCAGCCAAAGGCACCATCATATTGGAAAGTACACTGACAGTAGCAAGACGATAGAAGCGAGGCAGAAAGCTATGGTAACTCGTTAAAGACATAGATAGCAAGCTAAAAAATTTAGTCTTGTAGAGTGGGCATTGCCCACCCTGCCTACAGAATCTGTTTTCAGTAATATTCAGTGATTAAGCTCTGATAAGTTCATAAACACTTAGATAATTTGCTCCTGGATTATTCCAAGAATAATCATATTCCATACCCTGTTGAGCTAATTGTTCAAATTCTTTGGGATATTCTTTGTATAAACCGATCGCCCGTTCCATTGCAGATTCTAAAGCTTGATTATCGGTTTGATAAAATACAAAGCCATTCCGTTTTTCTGGCGCGTGATTTTGGTCGTGATCTTTGTCAAATACTGTACTCAGCAACCCACCAACACCCCGAACAATGGGTACTGTGCCGTATTTCAAACTAATTAACTGGGTCAATCCGCATGGTTCATAGTTACTAGGTACAACCATCATATCTGCACCAGCATAAATCAGATGGGCTAAATCTTCATTAAAACTAAGTTCGATATGCACATCAGGATGATTGTTGAGGTGTTGTTTTTCGTGCCAGAACCAGCTATTTATACCGGGTTCAGTGGCAGAACCTAAAAGCACAAATTGCGCTCCTCGATTTAGAGCATAGTACATGGCATGATGAACTAGATGTACCCCTTTTTGTTGATCTAGTCTACCAATATAGGCAATGATTGGTTTATCGACATTCTGGAGTAATAACCTTTCTCGCAGAGCTATTTTATTTTTGGCTTTCCCTGCCATATCATCTAGAGAGTAGTGGAAGGGAATATGACTATCAACTTTAGGACTCCAGATATTGTAGTCAACACCGTTGAGAATACCACCAAATTTATCCTGATGAATTTCTAGGGTATGACCCAAACCATATCCTACATCTTCATAACGGGCTTCCCAAGCATGATGGGAAGAAACGGTATTGACATAGTTAGCATAGACGATACCACCTTTCATAAAGTTGAGTGCAAAGGGGTTAAAATTATCTCTTAGGCGATCGTAGTGGAAATAGTAAGATTCATTATTTAAACCTGTTGCCCAGAGAATATCAGCACCGCCAATACCTTGGTGTTTAAAGTTGTGAATGGTGTAGCAAACTCGCTGACGATCCATACCATGATACTTATATATTTCATACAGCATCACAGGAATTAAACCAGTTTGCCAGTCATGACAGTGAATAATGTCAGGGCGTTTATTACTAACTAGTAAAAATTCTAAAGCTGCCTTGCTAAAGAAGGCAAACCGCATATTATCATCTGAACTTCCATAGTAGTAACCGCGATGGAAGAAATTATCCCCAGACTTGGGTTGAATAAAGAAACACAGTCTGCCATTTACCCAACCACAAAAGACATCACAATAAATTGTTCCACCATACCAAGGCACCATTAAACCGAGATAAGCTTCATGGAGTCCCCATATCTGGTCGTATCTCATGCAGTCATACATGGGGAGTATTAACTCAACGCAATGTCCTTGATTTTCTAACTCTCGACTCAAGCCGTAAACTACATCTCCCAAACCACCAGCTTTGATTACGGGGGCGCATTCCGAGGCAATCTGCACGATATACATACCTAATCCTCTCTTAAGATTTTTTTTATAGTTGTATATTTTCCTTAAGATTGTTACACACTCTTAGGATAAATCGACTTTCAAATATTTTATAAGTCAAATTTCAGTCTGATTTGCTACTATGACCCAAAATAGTTTTGCTCTACAATTACCACCCTACTTACAACCAGGAGATTTAGTAAAGGCGATCGCCCCTAGCGGGGCTTTGAAAGAATTTGAGGCTCTTAAACAAAGTATTGAGATATGGCGATCGCAAGGTTATCGCGTAGAATTAGGGAATTATTGGGATAGTAGAGATAGTTATTTAGCAGGGACAGATACTCAACGGCGACAAGCTTTAGCAGCAGCTTGGGAAGACCCTGAATGTAAGGCAATATTATGTATTAGAGGGGGATATGGCTCGGCACGACTATTAGAAGACTGGACTTGGAATCTAGAGGTTACTCCGAAATGGATAATCGGGTTTTCCGATGTCACAAGTTTACTGTGGAGTTTAGCAAAAGTGGGAATTGCAGGTATCCATGCTCCTGTTTTAACTACTTTAGCTACTGAGCCAGAGTGGTCACAGAAAAGATTATTTAACTATCTAGCTGGTCATACTCTAGAAACATTGAAAGGTCGAGGCTGGAATCACAAAATTGCTGAAGGAGTCTTACTGCCAGCTAATCTCACAGTTGCAACTCACTTATTAGGAACACCATTACAACCTGCTTGGGAAGGGGTAATTTTAGCCTTAGAAGATGTGACAGAGTATCCTTATCGCATAGATCGAATGTTGACCCAGTGGCGATTAATGGGAGTATTGCAGCAAGTTAGAGGTATTGCATTAGGCCGTTTTAGTCGCTGTAAACCCTCTCCAGGGACAAATAGCTGGACAGTAGAAGCAGTATTACGCGATCGCCTGAAAGATTTAGATATTCCCATTATCTCTGAACTTCCCTTTGGACATGACGGTGCTAATGCAGCCTTACCAGTAGGACATCGGGTTCAACTCAATGCTCAACAAGGAGAGTTAATTTTTGCCTGAAATATTAAATTTTGACAAAATAATAAAAAATAACCTGTGAAACTGTTGTATTATATGCTTTACAAGATTATAAAAATGCAGTTTTAATAAAAATCAAGTTTTTTGGGGTTAGACTACCTGAGCTAGAAGGGACTTTGAGGCATTATTAGCTAATAAGTCATCATAGCTAGTCTAGAAGAGCCATAAACTTTAACTGTGACACTCAACAAGGTGGAATATAATCGAGATTTTTACCAGGTTACAAAGTCACTATAAGGATTAAAGGGATTTTGGTAACTTGGCTTATGTTTCACAATCTTAAAAGTACAACTGAAAGACTAGTGACAGTATTGATGTTAGTGGGAGCTTTGATTGCTTGTGAAAAGTTACCTGAATCAGCTTCTGAGCCAGAGCCAGATAATAATAACTTAGTACCTATTGAATCTAAACAGCAATTCTTAAACAATACACAATCCCTAATTGAGACCTACCGAGGGCAGCACTTCGCGGTCTGCGTAGACGGAAGTGCGTGTCTTGACTAGCAGGCGCTGCGCGGACAGCTTCGCTGGCGCTGCGCGGTCACGAAGTGGCGCAACGAGCGATCGCAGAAACCAAGATAGTTGTTACAGAATTTGAAGTTATGTAGCCTTTTGCATTTTCAGAATGTACTCATAGGGTAAACTAGCCCTTAATCCCCGTAAATTTGGAGAACACTCGCTAAGGAGCGAATAATCAATGTCCCATAGCGTAAAAATCTACGATACTTGTATTGGTTGTACCCAATGCGTACGTGCTTGTCCTCTGGACGTATTAGAGATGGTACCCTGGGATGGCTGTAAAGCCGGTCAGATTGCCTCTTCCCCCCGTACAGAAGATTGCGTTGGTTGTAAGCGGTGTGAAACTGCTTGTCCTACCGACTTCTTAAGCATCCGCGTTTATCTAGGGGCTGAAACTACCCGTAGTATGGGTCTAGCCTACTAAATAGAAAAACAAAGATTAAGAATGGCAATTTTTAGCACGCTATTCATAGATTAAAATCTGGTGTCGTTAACTCAAAGCTATGCTCTATCGGAGTATAATTTTGAAGTTAGCGGCACTATTTTAATCCAACTATTGATGGTTAATTATTATTAGATATTATGACTACCATTGAAACATCATCCTATACAGATAATCAAATTATTGCTTGGTTACGTGGCTTATATACTGTAGCTTGGGCAGATGGTAATTATGATCCTGAAGAACAAGAGCTAATCGCTCAACTTGCTAGTGATCTAGCTCAAGTCGATAATAACGCCCCTTTAGAACCTATTAGCCCTGAAGAATTAGCTACAGCTTTAGGAAAAGATCGCAATACTGGGGAAAACTTTTTACGAACAGCAGTATTAGTTGCAGTGGCAGACGGAGTTTATTCCACTCCCGAAGATGAATTATTGCAAAAGTTCAGTGCCGCTTTAGGAATTGAAGTAGAAGCCCTAAAATATTTAGAAAATACTCTCTACAAACCAGAAGCAGACTCTAAAATTAGTTCTTCTGCTATTAGCAGACCCCAACCCCGTCCAGATTTATTACATCCTGTTAAAGATTGGCTGGATGAGATGGAAATTAAAGATGATCGTCTAGCCCGTTTTCTTTGTAAAGTAATTCCGCCTCAATGTCCTTTTGAACGAGATATTAACTTATTTGGACGCACTATTGCTCATATTCCTCCTCTATGTAAGTTAAATCCTCTTTATGAACAGTTTGTGGGCTTACGCTTCCGTTCTCTTTCCTATTTAGCTGATGAGTGTGGAGAAGATATTTCTGAATACATCCAGAAGTAATAATCATCGTAATAACCACATAATTACAGGAAGGGTAATAAAACTCAAAAGAGTTGAGGTGACAATTGTTTTGGCAACAAAATCTTTATCTCCACCAAATTCAGTTACCAATACTAGGGAGCTTACGGCTGTAGGCATAGCACTTTGTAATACCAAAACCTGTAAATCTAAACTCTCTAAATGTAAATTTATTCCTACCATATATGCGATCGCTGGCGCAACTAATAACCTAATTACCGCACTACACAATTCTTTGATCCCCAACTCAAAATGAGTACTAGCCAACTGCATTCCCAATAAAATTAAGGCAATAGGAATTGCTGTTGCACCAACTTTTTGAATACTTGTATCCAACTGAAATGGAAACTCAAAATCTGTAAGGCGCAAACTAATACCAGCGATAATTGCCCACAATAAAGGCAGTTTGGCAATTAACCGTAGTCCATAAACAATACCTTCCCCTTTGATTATCGCTGGACCAAAACAAAACATTAAAATACTCGAACCAATCATATAAATTACGGCTCTAGCTAACCCTGGTGTACCTAAAGCAAAATCAACTACAGGTAAACCCATATTGCCGTTATTGGGAAATAAAGAAGTTGCTACGATAGCAGTCTGAAGCGAGGCAGGTAAACCAGTAAATTTTCCCAGTGATTTAACTGTAAGATAAATTACACCTGAAGTAAGGGCAAAACCGCTCAATAAACCCACAGAACTTTCTAAGGATAAAGTTGTACGGTAAAGACTGTCTATCACCAGAGCAGGAGATAATACATAGAGGGTCAATAGAGAGAGAGTTGGTTTTTGTAAAGGCAAATTTCGACCAGCAATAAAACCAATCAAAATAATTAAACCCACGGGTAATACAGCAGGAAGCAAAGAAAGCATAAGAGTTATTAGGGTTAATTTCTCGAGTTAGAACAATATATTATCTGTCACGACGGAGGTATTTAGATCCCAGCCATTTGACGACTAATTTTGTTATGTTGTTTGTAACAATTAGTAATAAAGTTGGAGTTTTTGATTGTTAATATGGTTGTCACAACCTCCGTCTCCACCGCAAATTTACCAGACAGTCTCGCCCTGCGTCAGGTTTGGGAAACTGTCCACAGCAATAGCTGTCCTTACCTATACAATTTTCATATGCACACTAATGCTTCTGATGGTAAACTTTCCCCATCACAATTAGTAGAGCAAGCAATTGAGATTGGACTACAAGGCATTGCTATTACCGATCATCATTCTGTAGCAGGTTATCAGCAAGCTAAATCCTACAGAGATAAAATACAAACTACTAACCCTGACCTAGAATTGTTTAATCTCTGGACAGGAATTGAAATAACTTCCAATCTTCATGGTGTTGATGTACACATACTAGGTTATGCTTTTGACCCTACCCATCCTGCTTTACAGCCCTATATCCAGTCTATTGGACCTCAAGGTCAAGATGCTAAAGCTCAAAAAGTAATTGCCTCAATTCAGGAAGCAGGAGGTTTAGCAATTCTTGCTCACCCCTTCCGTTATCGTCGTCCAGCTAAGGAATTAGTACCTTTAGCTGCTCAACTAGGTATTGATGGTATTGAGGCTTATTATGCTTATGGAAATCCTGATCCTTGGAAACCTAGTGCTAGTCAAACAGAAGAAGCATTAGAGTTAGCTTTCCAAAATGGTTTATCTATAACTTGTGGTACAGATACTCATGGATTAAACTTACTACAAAGACTCTAAATCGCCAATCAACTGTAGGCTAGCAAAAGAGGAGAGTACAATTTTCCCTAATATTGCCAGCTTATTATGACTAAAACCCAAAAGATCGCTTCATATTTAGATCGAGACACTTTTGCAGCATGGATTTTTCTTGCCCCTGCGCTGCTCCTACTGAGTATTTTCTTATTTTATCCCATCGTTTACTTAATTTATCTGAGTTTTACTACAGGTAGTTTCACTATTTCAGGAGTAAGTTGGATTGGGTGGAGTAATTACTGGCGACTGTTTTCAGACTCAGATTTTTGGCAAGTTATTGGCAATACAGTTTACTTTACTGTTGCTACGGTAATACCAACTTTAGTTATCCCTCTTGCATTAGCAGTATTACTTAATCGCTCCGCTCCTTTGCGAAGTATATTGCGCACCGCTTATTTTATCCCCTCTATTACATCTCTTGTGGCGGTAGGATTAGGGTTTCGTTGGTTGTTTCAAACTCAGGGACCAGTCAATAACTTATTACTTACATTAGGCTTAGAGGCTATTCCTTGGTTAAGTAGCACCATTTGGGCAATGCCAGTATTAATCTTACTGAGTAGTTGGAAACAGATTGGGTTTAATTTAGTAGTTTTCTTGGGAGGCTTACAAACTATTCCTGAATCTCGTTACGAAGCAGCAGAATTAGATGGAGCTAATGATTGGGCAAAGTTTTGGTATATTACTCTCCCTGGATTGCGTCCTACCTTAATTTTTGCTGTTGTCACCACCACTATTTTTACTTTGCGCAGTTTTGAACAAGTCTATATCATTACTGGTGGAGGACCCTTAAACTCTACTAATTTACTGGTTTTTTATATTTATGAACAAGCTTTTGCTCGCTTTGAGTTTGGCTATGCAGCAGCAGCAGCAACTATTTTACTGATAGTAACCTTTATTTTTGTCTATTTATATGTACGTAATTTTAATTAAAGATTAGGGTAATTATCTAACAGAAGTAGCATCCCGTTTTTGCAGCACGCTTATAAGTAGCGATCGCTGTTTACCTCATAATCGATTGTGAAGTTTGTTAAATAAATAGCAAGACGCAGCCAGGCAGTAAATACCATTGAGAGAGAAGTAGTTAGCTGCCATGACTAAGCCCCAAATCACTGTCAGACTTTCTCCATCCCTTCTCGCCGAACTCAACCACTACGTTGAGAAAAGTGGCACGTCGAAAACTGATGTGGTGGTGAGTGCGATTGCCCAGTACCTGGGCTGTGCTGACGACGTACCTTTGACTCAGAGAATAGCTGAGTTAGAAATGAGAGTAAATCAGCTAGAAGCGTTGGTGAAGCCAGCTAGCTAAAACAACCCCACAGACGGCACTGGAACTAATGACTAGTGGTCTGTCAATTAATTAATGAGGGGTAAAGTCGTTTAAGTTTGATCCGTGCATCTTCAGTAGTAAATCGCCAATCAATCCAGGTTTCTTTTCTATTACGCTCCTCACACCAAGATGTAACTTCTTCTCTCAATGTGGTCAAATCGGGAATTCGACGATTGAGGCATTGTCGAGATAGAACACTTAACTCGATCTCTGCCATGTTTAACCAACTTCCATGTTTTGGTGTGTAGCAAAACTCTTTACGAATTCATAATTCGTCTCGCTTCACTGGGTTCAAAAGCTTTATACAACGAAGCAGGAGTATGAGTATTGAGATTATCTTGAACCACAGTAATTAAGTATGCTTCGGGATAATAATCATCAACTAATTTTTTCAGTAGTTGAGCATAATCTATTGCAGTACGTCTTTGAGTAACTTCTACGGTTCGCCATCCTGATGGTCGGGTTACAGAGCATAAATAGATTAGCAGTTCCATTCCGCTCATACTGATAATCAAATCTTGCTGGTACTCCAGGTTGAACAGGAATGGGAATAGCTGTTTCTTCTACTAACTGTTTCATCGCTTCATCCAGACATACAAAGGGGAAGTCAGGATGATACTGGCGTTGATAAACTTCCAACACCGATTCCATTTGACAAACAAATTCCGCACTTTGATGGGGTGGAATTACCCAAAACTCTTTCGGCCAAGGCTGAAGCTCGTTTTTTTTAGAGTTTGACGCACTGTTTCATGACATAAAGACTCCACATGGTTTAATTCCACCATTTTGTCCGCTAATAAACGAAGAGTCCATCTAGCTTGACCTTGAGGTGGTTCACTACAGGCGATCGCGCTTTTAATGTGCTTCTTTCTCTCCATCAAGCGCGTCTCTGTTTACGTCCGCGTCCCTGACGATGATTCAATGAAGCATCAATTCCTTCTTCTACAAAGCGCTGTCTTACCCTTTCTATCGTTGATGTACTTATATCCAGTGCTGAAGCGAGCGCCTCATCTGACCAACCTCCATCTGATTGATTAATATCTGCTTTAAGCAAAATACGAGCATGATTAATTTTGTAGGCTGCGTGCTTTCCTGTAGTGGCTAGTTTTTCTAAGGACTGTCGTTCCCCGAAAGAAAACCTGGACAAAGTAGGACAGGCTCCCCTATTGTAAAGGTTTGTCGGCTATAGTTTCTCGTTGCGAGAGGACAAATCACCCCAAATTTTTAGCCCCCAAGTAGTGATTTGATACCTTATTAAGGGGGTGATTTGTCCAAGCCTGTCCTACTTTGTCGTAGTTTATTGTAGCCCC
>JASJEK010000191.1 GCA_030064915.1 Xenococcaceae cyanobacterium MO_234.B1 | reverse complement strand
AAGATCCTAGTGAAGATTTCCGAGAACACTCTTCAGCTAGAGACAGTGTAATTGCCGACTTTAATGGCGATGGCTATAACGACTTTTTCTTAGTTCGCTCTTTAGCCAAAACTACAGTTAACCCCAGTGTCTATCAAGGTAGCAATGAAAATGTAGTTTCTGCGGATTTAATCTTAAGAAATGCAGGAACAGAAATCGGCTACAGTTTCCAAACTGCATCTAACGCTCAACTTGCGGTAGATTTCTTTGACCTTAATGGTTTACAGGTAGAACTGGATCCCAAGACCGAAATCTTTATCGGTGCTGAAGGTCGCTCCGCTACTTTTGAAGAGCTAGAAGCTTTTATTACCCTCAATTCTGATACTACCCAAGCTGCTATTTCTAATGATCGTCTTTCTACTGAAGAAGTCGATCAAGTAGCTGCTTTCCTAATATCTGCTGATAGCGAAGGTGTTGAAGGTCTCAAAGCCGACCGTTCGGCTCGGGGTGCTTATATCGGTTTAGTTGATGGAACTTGGGAAATCAGAATTAACTCCCAGAAATTTGAGAGCATTCGTTCGGCTGTAGAATCCACTGAAGCAATTACTAACTTACAGTCTATTGGTTTTACTAACAACAATCCTGCTGATAACGCTTTAACTGACCAACTTTGGTTATATGATGAAGCCACTGGCGAATATGTGGAAACTTCTGCCTCTGCTGGTTTAGGAGTTCCAACTTTGGCACAAAATGTGGTATCTGGTGACTTTGATAACGATAAAGACATCGATTTATATCTCGTCAATTCCTACACTTCTTTCGACCAAGGTAACATTCTCTATGAAAACCAAGGCGATGGTACTTTCAAAACTGTTGAGCAAGCAGGTGGTGCAGAAGGAACAAGCCTAGCTTTTGGTTGGTTAGACTTTGAAGTAGGTGCCCGTTCTGCGGTAGCAGACTACGATGGAGATGGAACTTTAGATATTTTCCTTGGTTCTACTGTTGGTAGGTCTGCCCGCAAAACCTATTTAGCTACTCCTTCTCAGTTATTCAAAGGAGAAAGTAGTGGTAATAACTGGATTCAAATTCATCTCGAAGGTACTCAGTCTAACCGTGATGGCATTGGCGCACAAGTTAGAGTTACCTCTGGTGGTACAACTCAACTCAGAGAACAAAATGGTGGTACTCATCACTTTGCCCAAAACTCTCAAACTCTCCACTTTGGTCTAGCTCAAGATGGAATCATCGATGAAATTGAGATTAAATGGCCCTCTGGTAAAGTTCAAGTTCTTAACAATGTTAGCGTTAACCAAATTTTAACTGTAACTGAGTCATTTGATACTTTTGCTGATAATCCTAATGGTGCTAATCAAATTAACGGTGATGCTAAAGATGACACTATCAATGCTCTTGGTGGTAATGACAGTGTAATTGGTGGTGAAGGTGCAGATTCTCTCAATGGTGGTGCTGGTCACGATACTGTTGCTGGTGAAGCTGGTAATGATACTGTTGTTGGTGAAGCTGGTAACGATATTCTAACTGGTGGCATTGGTAACGATCTTCTCAACGGTGGAAAAGGTGATGATACTCTAGAAGGTGGTAATGGCAACGACCAACTCAACGGTGGTGAAGGATTTGACTCCTTAGTAGGTGGTGCAAACAACGATACTATCGATGGGGGTGCTGGGGATGACCTCGTTGAAGCTACTGAAGGGAACAATATGGTAACTGGTGGTGCTGGTAATGACTCCCTATACGGTGGTACTGGTGCTGATAACATCTCTGGTGATGGTGACAACGACCTGATCGAAGGTAAGGGCGGTGCAGACATCTTAACTGGTGGTGAAGGTAGAGATAGCCTATACGGTGGTGCTAATGATGACCAAATCGAAGGTAATCAAGGCAGCGACCTATTAGAAGGTGGAGAAGGCAATGACATCTTAAGTGGTGGTGCAGGTGCTGACACTGTAATGGGTGGAGAAGGTGCTGATAACTTATCTGGTAGTGATGGTACTGACTTACTACAAGGGGGGAACGGTGATGATACTTTAACTGGTGGTAACGCTAATGATACCCTAGAAGGTGGGGCAGGTAGCGATCGCGTTTTAGAAGCAGGTGATTTCAACTTTAAGCTCACTAACGATACACTTACCAAACAAAAATCAGACACCTCAGAAGTTGATACCCTAAAGGACATTGAATCTGCACAACTCTCTGGTCGCGGTAAAGATAACATACTCGATGCTTCTGAAACTTCCCTAGATGTCACCCTAACTGGTGGTGGTGGAGTTGACACCCTCATCGGTGGTACTGGTGATGATGAACTAGAAGGAGGTGTTGGTAATGATGTTCTAACTGGTGGTGCTGGCGCAGATAAATTTATCTTTACTGCTCTCAACCACAGAATTGACACTATTACTGATTTCACTGCTGGGCAAGACTCTATAGTTATATCTGCTGAAGCTTTCGGCGGTGGTTTAACTCCAGGTGATATCAATGAAGCACAATTTATGATTCTCGGTAGTGGTGGTAAAACTGAAGCTCATCGCTTCTTGTACAATGCTGACGAAGGTAAATTATTCTATGATGCTGATGGTACAGGAGACAGCACCCAAACGTTAATTGCTAATTTAACAGGTGCTCCTGCAATCACTCACGAGGATATCGAAATTATTGCTTAGATATTAGTCTCAAGGAATTATCTCTCTAATCAGAGAGGTAATTCTTTTCGGTAGTATTCCATGGGGAAAATCATTATCTTCGCCTTCGGCTCGAAGTCAGAAATAGGCATTGAGCCGAGATCCGTGTAAATTCAGGCCACATCTCCTTGAAACTATTGCTATATATAGCTTTTAGATTTCGATTTCTCCTCAGATCCTTTATGTCTGCTAAGTTAACTTAGCAGAAGTTGATACCCGGTAAAACTAGTGAAAAACAAGGAAAAGAGTATCTAATTAAACGATATGCTAAGAGTTCTAGACTACATCTAACTGATACGGAATTAATTGAATTTAATAACTTCTTGAAAAGTAAATAACATTGATTCTAAGCGATCGCTCCCCGCCGGCTTCGCTTATCCGAAGGTGTACCCCTAAACCGCTATATCTCACAAATTGAGTTGAAAGCATAATTCAAGCTGTTGAGGAGCGAGTTTTTTGATAATAAGAGAAAAGTTTAAGTTTTGGTAAAGATACTAATCGTTCAAAGACCTAAATTGGCGGGAAAATTAAGATGAAATCGGCGAGGATTTAGCTAAATTGATACACAAAGATAGGCTGAAAATCATCAACAGCCAAAAAACAGTTAATTCAGAAGAAAAGTTAATTCAGAAGACCCGACGGAAAATATTATCCAGGAGCAGGAAGTAATTGGATGCGTCGGAAGGCAGTAGCTAAAATATCTTGATAGGGACAAGCACTAGCGATAGCGATTAAAATTCTTCTAATGCTGACAGTAATTCTGGCTCCTAATTTCAGCAGAGAAAGGCGAATTGTGCCTACGGTGGCTGTAGCCAGAGCCGTTTTAGCGATCGCAGTGTTGACGAAAAGCAAGCAATAGGACGTAAGCCATTGAAGACAGCCAGAGTCGTAATTGGTTACTCTCAAAGGTTTGGGTAGAAGTGCGGGAGCGCAAATAACTCCAGTTGTTGCTCTTTGATACGATTTTCCATGTCTCCTCGCTTGACAATATTTTTCGGTGTAAAGCTTGGCTGGAGGAATTTTGGACGCGGGCTCCCGAAGTAACTACATGACGGATTTTTAAACCTTTGCTGCCATAGGTAACTTTGGTAACTACTCGTCGGGAGCGACTCCAGGAGTCCTGGGTTTTATGTGCCGTGGGAACGATACCAAACCGCTGGGGGGACTAGTTCGGCGGCTTCACTGACTTCATCAGCCTCATCCGAGGGTTCAAACATCTGCTCCATCAAAGCACTTACTGGTTCTAGTCTCTGTCCGTAATCATTTTGGGCAAGGGGTGATGACATCGTTGGCTCTTCTCTGTAACTGACTATTGGTCCCCATCGCGCCTGACATAATCAACTCCTTGTTGGTCTTCACACCATTTCATAATGTCTTCGCGGGCGTAAGCACTATCTCCTCTGACTAAGATTTTGGTCTCAGACCATTGGGCGCGAATTAGACCAATTATTCTTTGCAGTTCTTCTAGAGCTCCTGCGGCGGGGTCTACATTGGAAGAACGTAACTTGGCTACTAACAAGTGATGACCACAGAAAATGTATAAAGGTGCGTAACACACCCCGTGGTAATACTTGTTAAAGAAAGCGGGTTCTTGATTGCCATGGACTTGGTCGTCGGTTACATCCATATCCAGAATAATTTGACGTGGTGGCTTACGGTACGAGTCCAGAAAGATATCGACAAACGCTTGCTCCAGCTCTTCCGGTTGATGCTCTATGCGATGGTAGCGACTGTTTGCTTGGTCGAGGATTGTTTCTGGACAATATTCTAGTCGGTTCAACGTACTCTTTCCGGCCAAGACCGCTTCATTCGCGTCAATAAAGTTGAGTTTTGATAGGGCGATGGCCAGAGCTGGGTCGTAGCGTAATTTGTCATGGTCATTGATATCTTCATAACCTAAAACGATGCCATAAACTCTTTGTGCCAGTAATTGGTGAACTGAATAATTCACATAAGATAAATCCCGATAATCTCGAAAACATTCCGCAAAACGAGAGGTGATTCTTAGCTTTCTGTCTAACTCTGCCATTATTAATGGATATATTTACTTAATATTTATGCCAATTCAATTTCTTTTTCTTCAATCTCTAATTGATTCTGATGTCTTGTTGAATTCTCACCACACACTGTCAGTTTCGAGCCTTGGTTTGAGTCGGTCTAAACTCCATATTCGATAAGGATTTTAGCTCTCGCGCCCCGCGAAGCGGATCTCTTCGAGATCGCCTTTTGGGTGAGAAATACGGGTCTAGTTAAAGATTTACTAGCAGAAGGATACAACCCGATTATTTGGTGTCGCTATATTGCTACCGCTAATTATGTAGCTGATGCTCTTAAAAATAAATTGGAATCCAAAAAGAACAGCCAAGTTCGAGTAATTCCGATTACTGGAGAACAGTCGGAAGATGAAAGGGAAATTCGCCTCAATGAATTAAAAGAATATTCTCCACGAGTTATGGTAGCTACTGACTGTCTGAGTGAGGGGGTAAACCTCCAAGAACATTTTACGGCTGTAGTTCACTACGATCTCCCCTGGAATCCCAACAGATTAGAGCAAAGGGAAGGAAGGATCGATCGCTATGGGCAAAGTGCTACTAACGTTAAGTGCATTTTACTTTATGGGCAGGATAACCCTGTAGACGGAGCCGTATTAGATGTCTTAATTCGCAAAGCGGTTAAGATCCATCGCGCCTTGGGGATTACCGTTCCCGTACCGATGGATAGCAATACGGTACAGGAGGCTGTATTTAAGTCTTTATTTGAGAAAGTTGAAATCGAACAGTCTGGCTATAAACAATTATCCCTCGATCTTGTGCTACAAGAAACTCCTGTAGTTGAAGTCAATCAAAGTTGGGATCGAGCCGTAGAGAGAGAAAAGCAAAATCGTACTCGCTTTGCACAACGGGCGATTAAACCAGAGGAAGTAAGACAGGAGTTAGAAGAGAGCGATCGCATTTTAGGTAACCAAGAGACAGTAGAGCATTTTGTCAGGAATGCTTGCGAACGTTTGAATACTCCTCTAACTAGGAAAAAGAACAGTTGGTATTTATCTACTATTCCTCGTTGTTTGCAATCTACTTTAGGTACTAATCCACGCTTAATTACTTTTACTTCTCCCGCATCAGAAGGTGTGGAATACATCGGGCGCAATCATCCTATTGTCGAGGGATTGGCTAGATATTTATTAGAGGAAGCAATTTCTAAAAACAAAGAGCCAACTGCTGCTAGATGTGGAGTAACTGTAACTGATGCGGTTAGCAAACCTACTGTTATATTGCTACTACGCTTACGACATCTATTGGAAAGTCCCAAACATTCAGATCTACTAGCTGAAGAATGTTTAGTAAGAGGGTTTACAGGTTCGTCTAGCAATCCTCAATGGTTATCTCAAGAAGCAACCTTGGAGTTAATGGCAAAAGTAGAACCGACAGATGATTTACCTTTTGCGAGAAAACAATTAACGATGGAACAGTTGCTATATCGTTTGTCGGATTTAGACACAGATTTTAAAGATATAGCTCATGAAAGAGCCGAAGCTCTCAAAGAATCTCATCGCAGGGTTAGAGCCATTACCAAAGAAGGACAGGTTAAGGTTAAACCCCAGCTACCGATGGACATTTTAGGGGTTTATTATCTGCTCCCTGAATGATTTTGAATACCAAAATACCAAGAAATTAATTTCCAGGTTGTCTCCAAGCTTTTTTATATTTTGAATTAAATTATTATGAATACTCTTACAGGAATTCAAATTGAGGGTAATTTGATTGCCTTCGACTTAACTACGGAATTATTAGGTAACGAATTAAAAGGACAAACTCCTAAAGACTTTGGAATTGCTCAAACCAACAAGCTAGAGGACGAAATTGCGATCGCTTGGGGAGATGCAAAAACCTATTGGGCTGCGTTTCAAAGAAGATTGGCTAAACTAGATGAAACTCAAACCGCTACTAGCTTAACAAGAGAGTATTGGGTTGTTCCTCTATTGGAATCTTTAGGATACAACCCCGAATATCAAGCCAAAGCAGAGATTGTTGAGGGTCAGACTTTTGCTATTTCCCATCGCGCTGAAGCTGGAGAAGATAAACCTCCAATTCATATCATTGGTAGTCGTTTGCGCTTAGAAGAACGAATTGGTAAACCCAGATTGTCTGCTCATGCTTTGATGCAGGAATATCTTAACTGTACCGAACACCTCTGGGGAATTGTGACTAATGGTTCGCAGTGGCGGTTATTACGAGATTGTTTTTTGATGACCCGTCTTACCTACATCGAGTTCAATCTAGAACAAATTCTTAATAATGAGAACTATGCCGAGTTTGGCTTATTTTATCGTCTGTTCCACCGTACCCGTTTACCAGAGGGAATGGAGGATGCAGACAAGTGTTTATTGGAGTTTTATCACCAGCAAACATTACAGCAGGGTGGCAGAGTACGCGATCGCCTGAGAGATGGAGTAGAACAGGCTTTACAGTTATTGGGAACGGGATTTTTACAGCATCCCAACAATCAAAATCTCAGAGACAAGATTGTTAGTGGTGAGTTAACGGATAAAGATTTTTACCGTCAGTTATTGCTGTTAATTTATCGGCTGTTGTTTTTGATGGTAGCAGAGTCGAGGAATATTCTTTCAATTGGTGAAGATGCTGAAAAAGCGAGGATATACAAAGAGTTCTACAGTATTGAACGCTTAAGAATTTTAGCCGAACGTCCCAGTTATCGTAGAGAAGGTTTTGCCGATCTATGGAATGGGTTAAGAGTAACTTTTGATATCTTTGACGAAAACTGGCGCGGGGAAATATTAGGCTTATCTCCTCTCAATGGCGATCTTTTTGGTTCAAAAGTACTGCATAGCATTCAAGAATGTACTCTCGATAACTACGATCTGCTGCAAGCTATCCGTCAATTATCTCTGTACACCAACAAAGGACAACTGCGGAGAGTTAATTATGCAGCTTTGGATGTGGAGGAATTGGGTAGTGTTTACGAGAGTCTCTTAGATTTTGCCCCCAAGATCGAACTATATGAGGGAATTTATCAATTTAAGTTAGTTACAGGAAGCGGTGCAGCAGCACTCGCAGGGCGAGACCGCAAAACTACTGGTTCTTACTATACTCCCCCAGAATTGGTAGCGCAGTTGATTAAAACTGCTTTAGAACCAGTAATTGAGGAGAGGTTGAAAGAAGTTCAAACCAAAGCCGAACAAGAAGCAGCATTACTTAGTTTAACTGTCTGCGATCCCGCCTGTGGTTCTGGTCATTTCCTCCTTGCAGCAGCTAGGCGCATTGGTAAGGAATTAGCCAAGGTACGCACGGGGGAATCTCAACCAGGTGTCGAACCAATTCGCGAAGCCATAAGGGATGTTATTCAACACTGTATATATGGAGTCGATCTCAATCCCCTAGCGGTAGATTTATGTAAGGTGGCGTTGTGGATCGAGGGATTCAATCGCGGGAAACCCCTCAGCTTCCTCGATCATCGGATTAAATGCGGTAATTCTTTAGTTGGAGTGTTGGATTTAGCTTGTCTTCATAAAGGTATTCCCGATAATGCTTATAAAGCCGTTACTGGGGATGATAAAACTATTGCGTCTCAGATTAAAAAAGAAAATAAAAACCAATGCAAAAATAAAGGTCAATTTATTATTTCCCTCGATAACTTGTCCCAAGAGCGATCGCATTACGGAGAGATTCAAAGCGTGATCGCCAAATTGCCAGAAGATAAAACAGGGGATATTAAACAGTTTAGTTTTTGATTTTGTGGCTCGTCATAAAGTTGGCGGGACTCATATGAACTTTTTCATAGTCAAACAACTTCCCGTCATTCCACCAAAAACCTACACAGAAGAAGACATCAAGTTTATCAGCACCCGTGTACTGGAATTAGTTTACACCGCCTGGGATATGCAACCCTTTGCTAAAGATATGGGTTATGACGGCGAACCATTTATTTGGGACGAACAAAGACGGGCAATATTAAGAGCGGAATTAGACGCATATTATGCCAAACTTTACGGACTTACCCGTAACGAACTGCGGTACATTCTCGATCCTGCTGATGTTTATGGTGAAGATTTTCCCAGCGAAACTTTTCGGGTGTTGAAGAATAAGGAAATTAACCAATATGGGGAATATCGGACGCAGAGATTGGTTTTGGAGGCGTGGGACAAGCTTTTTAAGTAATAAGTAATAGGCAATACGTAATAGGTAATAAAACAATTTACTGGGTTGATATAAATATCGGAGAAAAACAAATGAAACGAGATATGGAATTGGTCAGAAAAATATTGTTAGAAATAGAAAAACAAGAATCTGGTTATGCACCAATAAATATTGTGATAGATGGTTATACTCAAGAGCAGATTCGCTATCATGCTTTTATTATGATGGAAGGCAGTTTAATTGAGGGCATAAATCGTACAGATTTAAAAAGTAAAAGTCCACAAGTAATTTCCAGAAGGCTAACTTGGTCAGGTCATGAATTTCTAGATAATGCTCGAAATGACACGGTATGGAAAAAAGCTATGGGCATTGTGCAAGAAAAAGGCGGTACAATAACTGTTACGATGTTAGGTCAGCTTTTAACCAGTTTAATGAAGGCTCAATTTGGTTTGCCTTAATATCTAAAGTAGATACTACGATTAAACTCAGATTATTTTGAGTTCAGTGATTAATTACGATTAAAAAATCTCTTATGAATACCAAATTAGTTGACTCATTAGTTCAAGTCATTCTCTCTCTTTCCCAAGAAGAACGAACTCTATTAGAAAGAAAGTTATTTTTTGAGGAATCAGAACCTTCAACTAAAGAATTAATGCAAATAGCGCAAACTGGTAACTCTTTTGATTTTTTACAAGACGAACCAGACATTTATAGTCTCAAAGATGGAGAACCTGTATAGTGTCACTAGCTAAAGGCGATATTGTTCTCGTTCCCTTTCCTTTTACAGACTTAAGTACGACTAAGTTACGTCCTGCTGTAGTGTTGTGGGTAGATAGCAGAGGTAATGATGTTACTCTCTGTTTCATCTCATCGCAAAATGTTACTCGTCTGAGTCCAGAAGAATTTAGCATCAATACAACCGATCCTGAATTTGCAGGGACAGGTTTAAAAGTTGCTTCTAAAGTTAGAGTATCAAGAATAGTTACTCTTGAACGCTGTTTAATTACTAGACGTATTGGTAAATTAGGAACAAATCAAATTCAGCAATTAAATAAAAGTATAACTAGAACATTTCAAGTTGAAAATTAACTTCATATAAATTTTGAATCCTTATTTTTCATTTATTTAAGGTTTCCTCAATTTTGATTTAGCTTTAAAAGCATTTTCACAAATATTTATTTTATTGGTAATCATAATGATTTCGAGGTAATTACCGAGGTACTTGATCGACAGCAAATAATAAACTAGAAATCTAAAAATATTAAAAATAATTTAATTGATTGTGACTACTTGGACAATTACTTTTGCCGATACTTTTCTCAATGAACTTCTCAATATTCCCAAAAGTATCAGTAAAAAAGTTACGAAAAAAATCAAAATACTCGAACAAGACCCCATTTCTGCTCAAGGAGATGCCAAAAAACTTAAGGGATGTGGCAATAATATTTATCGAGTTCGTCTTGGTGATTATCGTCTGTTTTATTCCTTTGGTAGTGGTTGGGTAAAACTTCTCAGTGTTCGCAAAAGAGATGATCGCACTTATGAATTAGAAATACCAGAATTTACTACTCCCAATCCCGTTACAGAGGTTTCTAGCTCCGATCTTCAGTCTATTCCATCCTTTGTAGAACAAGAAGAGCGAGAAAAAAGTGTCCTATCCGAGAAGAAAGAATTACTAGAAGATAACAAGAGTAAAAGCAATTCTACATCTGACTTACCTTTTAAATTCACTTCTTCTCTCTTACAACAGTGGCAAATTCCCGAAGAATATTGGCAGAAAATACTCAAGGTAAAACATTCTGATGATATCCTCGATTTACCTATTCCAGATCGGCTAATTAGTCGCATCCTCGATAACTGTTTTCCCAGAGATTTAGCAGAATTGACAATCTCCCGCTAAACGCTCCTAGGGTCACGCTGTAGCGGGAGATTCTTGCTTCACGGATTGCCAACTAGTTCAAACAAAGATATACTTTGCACGGTCATAATCTGAGCTTTTTTTACACTGCCATATAAAGAAGGCAAAAGCGCAAGTTATGACCGTGCAAAGTATA
>JASJEK010000190.1 GCA_030064915.1 Xenococcaceae cyanobacterium MO_234.B1 | reverse complement strand
AACAAATTGCTCCTGAAGCCGTAGTGGAAAACAACGTAACTTCTTTTGAGGTCAAGGTAGAGCTTATAATCGGCCAAGGGGAATTACTCTCTGGCATGAATGTTGATGCTGTTTTCATGACTGAGCCCATCACCGAGCAACTCATGGTGCCGACGGTGGCGATTACCACCCGCGACAACCATATGGGTGTGCTAGTGGCAGATGAACAGGGCAAGGCAAGGTTTCAGCCCGTCACAGTCGGCGTCACTCAGGATGGCCAGACCCAAATCCTGGAGGGCTTGAAATCAGGGGAGCGAGTCTTTATTGATTTCCCTGGGGGCCAAACTCCTGAAATTTTCGGCAACTCACTGTAAATTGGAGACTAGAGATAATGACTGTAGATTTGGGAGAAAATATCAGTATGTCAGTGCGAGCATTGAGCGCCAACAAGCTGCGTAGTGTTCTGACCATGCTCGGCATCATTATTGGCAATGCCTCTGTCATTGGGATAGTCGCCGTGGGGCAAGGAGCCCAGCAGTTTGCTGTTGGGCAGTTTGAATCATTGGGAAGCAATTTGCTGTTCGTGGTTCCAGGTGTGGGGCAAGGAGGCCCTCTCTCCTCAGCAGCCCCTTCCAACAGTTTGGTGCTGGCAGATGCGGAGGCGATCGCTAGGGAAGTCCCGGCAGTGGCTGGTGTGGCTCCGCAGAAGACCGAGCGTTTTCGCGTAACCCAAGCAGACCGAGACACTCAAGTAAGCGTGACTGGGACGACTCCGTCTTATCCTACTGTCCGCAACGCCCCCGTCGCTCGGAGCCGTTTTTTTAGCCAGTTGGAGTTGCAGCAAAATCATCGAGTTGCCGTCTTGGGCAGCGAAACCGCCCGCACACTCTTCGGCAGTCAAGACCCCATTGGCCAGAAAATCCGCATTCGCAACCTAAGCTTTCGGGTAATTGGTGTGATGGCAGAAAAAGGCTCTTCTATGGGAACAAATCAAGATGAGGTGGTCTTCGTGCCAATTACCGTGATGACCAACCAGCTCACAGGGCAGGAGAATTCTCACACCAGTCCCATCCTCCAAGCGATCGCTGTCTCAGCCAAAAATCCCGAGAGTATGAGCGCTGCCCAGTATCAGATTACCAATCTGCTGCGCCTGCGCCATAACATCAAAGACGAAAATGACTTCACAGTGCGCAGCCAGCAAGACTTGCTCCAGACTGCCGATAGTATAGCAGGGATGTTGGTTATCCTTATGGCGGTAACAGCTGGGATTTCCCTGCTAGTTGGGGGAATAGGAATTATGAACATTATGTTGGTGTCTGTGACCGAGCGAACCCAAGAGATTGGCTTACGCAAAGCGATCGGGGCTACCCGCACCGATTTGATGATTCAGTTCACAACTGAAGCGGTAATCCTCTCTCTAGCTGGGGGGAGCTTCGGGATTCTACTAGGAGTGGGTGGCATACTAATTATGGCCGCCTTGACACCCCTGGAAGCGATCCTCAGTCCGGCAGCCATTATCCTGGCAGTCGGGGTGTCTGGAGCCATTGGCTTGGGATTTGGCGTGATTCCTGCTCGTACTGCTGCCCGTCTCGAGCCTATCGTCGCCCTGAGGAGTTAGGAAGAATGCCAAAGTTCAAGTTACCATTCACCTCTGAGATTATTCGCCTGGAGCAGATCGAAAAATGCTATGGTCTCGGTGATTTAGAGGTCTCGGTTCTCAAAAACATCAATCTGATTGTTGGCAAAGGAGAGTACTGTGCCATCATGGGACCCTCCGGTTCTGGGAAGTCCACTGCTATGAATATCATTGGCTGTCTGGATCGACCTAGTTCTGGGCAATACTATCTGGAAAAAGAAGCGGTAGAGCATCTCGACGACGAAGATTTGGCTTACATCCGAAACCGCAAAATCGGCTTCGTTTTTCAACAGTTTTATCTGTTATCCCAGTTAAGTGCTTTAGAAAATGTGATGCTGTCTATGGCTTATGCTGGAATTCCCCGTCGGGAGCGCCAAGAGCGAGCTGCTGCTGCTTTGAGCCGGGTTGGACTAGAGCAACGGATGTACCATCGTCCCAATCAACTTTCTGGGGGTCAGCAGCAGCGGGTGGCGATCGCCCGCGCCATTGTCAACCAACCGATTTTGCTCTTGGCCGATGAGCCAACCGGGGCACTAGATTCTCGCACTAGCCAAGAGGTGATGAAGATTTTCCAGAGACTCAATGATGGGGGGATGACAATTGTGATGGTTACCCATGACTCGGGAATAGCCCGATTGTGTCAGCGGATTATTTGGTTTCAAGACGGCAAAATCATTGATGCTCAGCTGACTCCAGCAGAACTTGAGCAATACAAGCAATACAGTTGAAGGCGTTGTTCAAAAACAGGGTATTTTGGGGAACAAACGCAGGCAAAATTAAGCCAAGTTTTTACAGTTTATAATCAATAGAAAAATAAATTCCATTTTCTTGTAAAGTTCCGCCGTCAGAATCGGTATCCTCTAGAGGAATTCCCCAATCTATTCTGGCATTAAAAACATCACTAAGATTAAGCTGTAAACCCACTCCGACAGAGACTAAAGTCTGAGGATCGAGAGGGATTTCCGAGTCAATATTCCACCCTTTACCAAAATCGATAAAAGGAATCAATTGTAGTATTCTTTCATTGTTGGCAAAACGCACTATAGGTATTTTTACTTCTGCTGAGGCGAAAATCCCGCTATCAGTTAGTAAAAAATCTTGACGGTAACCCCGTACACTGTTTAAACCACCAAGGCTAAATCTTTCTTGAGCCAATAAACTATTGTTAGCAAATTGTATATCGCTACGTAATATTAAGAGGGTGTCAGGAGCTAATAGTTTGACATACTGAGCCTGTCCTCTCCAAGCTATAAAGAGAGAATCAGGAGCATCCTCTTCAACCGTAGCATCAAAAAGATCTACTCCCAGACTGAATTGAGAACGCAAAGCCAATAAATCTGTTGGGTTACGTTGAGTAAATTCTTGGAAGAAACGAATCGCAGAGATATTTGCTTTTCCACTACTATTTTCATTAGGAACAAAGGGGAAATCTTCTCCTAATAGTTCGGTTTTACTATGCTCATAAGAGAAAGTAATGCCAAGAGCCAGTTCTTGCGTAGGCTTCAAGATAATTGGTTGACTGAAAGTAAAATCTAAATAAAAGGAATCTCCTACAATATCAAGCTCGTCAAAAGGAGATTCCACAACTTTCGTATCATCAACTCTTACTGCTAACTTTAAAGAACCATTTTTTCTATTAAGAGGAAAACTATAACTGATATCTTCGGAATTGCTACCATCTGTATTAGTGTAGCGCAGCAGTAAGCGATCGCCAAAACCGAGTAAATTGTTTTCCTGTAGCTTAACTCCACGACGGAAACTTCCGACACTAGGATTACGACCATTATCCATAAAAGCTTGAATACTAAAAGTATCGGCTTCAGTAATGTTAATTTCTAAAGAACTTGCTTCAGGACGAGAACCAGCAGCTAATTGGGCAGATATTCTCTTTATTAAAGGATTGAGTTGTAATAGTTGCAAGTCTTCTAAGAGCTTTTTTTGGTTGAGAGGAGTCTCTTTGGCTGAAGGAAGGCGATCGCGAATATAATTAGCTCTGAGTCTGCTTGTTCCCGTAATTTCTATTGCTTCTAAACCACCTTCTACTATTTGAATTTGGACAATTGCCGAATCGGGAGAAAAATTTTGACCCGATGCAATATAAGCACCAGAATTGACATAACCAGCTTCGATATAAAGTTGAGTAATAATAGTTTCTACTTGGAGTAATTCAGCAAAAGAAATCGGTTTACCTAAAAGATCTTGAGTAGCTTGAGTTAATTCTTCGGTGGTAAAAGCTGTATTATCTAAAAACTCAAATTTATTAACAATGATAGTTCCAGGAATAGGAGATAAAGGACTAGATTGGGGAATTTGAGTTGGACTAGGCTGTAGGGGATTGGGTTGAGTTTCTGGTAATTCTCTAGGTAGGGGTTCGGGAGTTCTGGGAGGAATGGGTTCGGGTAACTGAGATAGATAGGATTCTGCTTGATTAATGGTTGGGAAATTATTGAGAAGGCAAATGTTCTGAGTTTCAGCGATCGCAACTATTCCCGAGATTATTAGACAAGTTATGGCACTCATTGGATGTTCCCTATTTTTTTCCGAATATACTCCTATCGCCTCCCCCTACGGGAAGTGCAGATTTCTTACATAGAATAGAATGTAATGTGCTCTTGTTAAACCTTTTGACAAAGAGAATTACAAGGAAATTTGCAACACAAATTGTAGAGGTCGATTTCTAACTCTTGTCCATAACTGGGGTTAATGGTGATCAAAGAAATAGTAACCAAAGCCGACAAAATAATTCTTTGCTTGAGTAGATTAAGATTCATTGCTTTGACTCCTAATTATCAATTTAGTTGGATAAATCTTGAATTAGCTTGAGTCATGCCGATATATCATGCCTATATATCTTTCAATGGGATGAGCCTATGCAAAAATTACTTAACTCAAGTTGTTAGTTATAAAAATATTCTTATCCCACAAAAATTTCTACCCAAAAATTACTGAGCTTTGATGGATATTACTGATTTTTTTTTTTCGTAGAAACACTGATTTTTACCCGTTCCCGTAGAAATACCGATGTTGAAATCTTTGATAAACTTTAAAGTTGTAACTAGCAACTTGGGTTATTTACTTGGGTTGCTAAGATTACCCAAAAAACGGTTCGGCTTTTTTTCACAATGCACCTGATGTAGCAAATATGATCAGTCGGGTTGCTGGAGGGAATATTTTTAGTAACTATTGACGGTTTGATTAGGGTTGCCAACAAATGAGCAAAATCTTCTTATCTTTTCTAGTCTTCTTTGCTTTAATACCTAGTAATGCTGTTGCTCAAATCACTCCTGACTCTAGTTTAGGAGCCGAAAATTCAGTAGTTAATAGCAATGGTAATCGGGATACTATTCAAGGTGGTGCAGTTCGCAACACTAATCTATTCCACAGTTTTCAGGAATTTAACGTGGGAGTAGGAAGAGAAGCTTATTTTGCTAATCCTAATGGCATTAATAATATCTTTAGTCGAGTTACAGGAAATAATCTCTCTAATATTCAAGGAGTGTTGGGGGTTTTAGGTAATGCCAATTTGTATCTGATAAATCCTAATGGAATTCTGTTTGGGCAAAATGCCAGTTTAAATGTCAATGGTTCATTTTTTGCAACTACCGCAGATAGTGTAGTGTTTGGGAATGGAATAGAATTTAGTGCTACAAATCCTAATCAACCACCGTTGTTAACCATAGATATCCCCATCGGCTTGAGGTTTCGGGATAATCCAGCACCGATTATTAATATATCAGTCGCTAATGATGTCGGTTTACAAGTAAAACCAGAAGAAACTCTCGGTTTAATTGGTGGTAATGTTGTTATTGGTTTTCCTGATCCTGCTCTTGATGGAAAAATAATTGCACCAGGAAGTAACATCGAGTTAGGAGGATTACTCGCTACAGGAACAGTAACCATAGGAGATGACTTTAAGTTGAGTTTTCCTGAAGCAATAAATAAAGCAGATGTATTTTTACTAAATGGAGCGGAAGTCAATGTAGCTAGTGATGGAGGTGGTGCAATAACGATTAATGCTAAGGATATAACTCTCATTGGAGGTAGTCAGCTTGTAGGAGGTATCGCAGAAAGTTTAGGTAACACTAATTCTCAAGCAGGAGATATTACTTTAAATGCTACAGGTGGAATTGTTTTAGCTAATGAAAGCAGTGTCCAAAATCCTGTTAATAGAAATGCTACAGGCAACAGTGGAAATATTAATGTGAATTCAAACTCACTTACTCTAGTTAGTGGCAGTGGATTTAGTACTAGTACTTTGGGCTTAGGTAATGGGGGAGATATCAACGTTAATGTAGCAGAAGAAGTCGTACTTGATGGTGTAACGGAAGATTCAATTACTAGATTTGCTAGTGTAGTTTCCTCAGGAGCGAGGGGAGATGCTGGAGAGATTAATATTAATGCTGGTTCATTAACAGTTAGCAACGGTGCATTAATTAATACAAGAGTTTCTTTTGCTGAGGATGGAAATCCTGGCGGAATAGGCAATGGTGGAGATATCAATATTGATGTAAAAGAAGCAGTAACGGTTGCTGGTTTTACTCAAGTAAATAATGATAGTGAGCCAATATTTAGTGCAGTAATAAGTCGTCTAGGCTCAGGTGCAGAAGGAAGTGCAGGAGATATAAATATTAGAGCCGGTTCGCTCTCTTTAGAAGATGGAGGCTTTTTAAGTGGTAGTACTTTTGGACAAGGTGCAGCAGGGGATATTAATGTCGATGTAGAAGAAGCTGTCACAATTAATAATACTGGAGGCATCTTTAGCGCGATTGGTCCAGATGCGATCGCACCAGAAGGAGAACGCAGTACTGTAACTATTCAAGCAGGATCGCTATCTATAGCTGATGCCAATAGTTTAATTAATACTTCTACTTTAGGGATTGGCAATGCAGGTAATGTAGTTATTGATGTTGATGGTGCTATCGATATTGTTGGTGGAGAGATTAGAAGTTTTGTAAATACAGAAGCAGAAGGGAATGCAGGAAATATAAATATTACAGCGCGATCGCTTTCTTTGCAAGATGAAGGGTTTTTACGTAGCAACACTTTGGGACAAGGAAATGCGGGAAATATCACAATTGATGTTGATGAAAATATTAGTCTTGCTAATGGTTCATTTATAGGTAGTGCTGTCTTAGAAGATGCAGTTGGTCAGGGAGGTCAAATTAATTTAATCGCCAAATCTTTGTCTCTATCAGGAATATCATTTATCGCTACTACTACATTCTCAGAAAATGAACAATCAAATGGAGGCAATATCGAAGTTAATGTTGCTGAATCTTTAAACTTAACTGGAGATTCGTTTCTGAGTTCTCAAACTGGTGGACAAGGGGATGCTGGAAATATAACTATCAATGGTGAAGGGGCGACTATCCTAATTCAAGGCAGAGAAAATTCAGATACCGGTGGGATATCTAGCTCAAACAATGGAATGGGAAATGCAGGTGATATTAGTATTACTGCGAAATCACTTTCTTTAGAAGATTACGGTTTTCTAAATAGTAATACTTCTGGTAATGGTAATGCTGGCAATATTACTGTTTTTGCTGATGAAACCATTAATTTTGCCAATAATTCACGTATATCTACTCTTGTTTTAGAAGATGCAGTTGGTCAGGGAGGTCAAATTAATCTAACTGCAAAATCTGTCTCTCTATCAGAAACATCATTTATTTCCACTTCCACATTGTCAGACAGTGAACAATCAAACGGAGGCAATATCGAAATCAATGTTGCTGAATCTTTAAACTTAACTGGAGGTTCTTTTCTCAATTCTGCCACTAGTGGACAAGGGGATGCTGGGAATATAACTATCAACGGGGAAGGAGCAACTATTTTAATTCAAGGCAGAAGTATAGAAAACTCAAACTTAGTTAGCAGTATAGAGAACTCAAGCAATGCTATCGGAAATGCTGGCGATATCAATATTACAGGACGCTCTCTTTCTTTAGAAGATGGAGGAGCATTAAGCAGTAATATTTTCGGACAGGGGTTGCCAGGTAATATTACTATCGATATTGAGGAAACTGTTACGCTCACTAATAATGGAGGAATTTCTAGTTTTGTGGACAATGATGCCATATTACCAGAAGGAGAAAATAGTACAATTCAAATCAACACTGGTTCTTTGTCCATAGCTGAAAATAGTTCGATTAGTACTTTTACTTTCGGGAATGGCAATGGTGGTGATGTAGTTATTGATGTTGATGAGGATTTTGAGGTTGTTGGTGGATTCATTTTAAGTGATTTAGATAGAGGAGCAGAAGGTAAAGCAGGAGATATCACTATTACTGCTGGTTCTCTCTCTTTAAAAGATGGTGCTTTTTTTGATAGTAGTACCAGTGCACAAGGAGATTCAGGAATAATATCAATTACAACAGATGAAGCAGTAACGCTTTCTGGTGCAGGAACTTTTATCTTAAATACAGTCGAAGCAGGAGGAGTAGGCAATTCTCAAGGAATTTCCATTGAAGCTGAATCTGTCTCTGTCACTGATGGGGGGGAAATTCAAACTTTAGTTAGAAGTGCATCAGAAGATAATCCAGCAGGAGTAGGGAATGCTGGTAACATTGATATCAATACCGATGATGGTGTGGATCTTGTTGGTGGGTCTATTAGAAGTTCTCTAGGTACAGAAGCAGAAGGAAGTGCAGGTGATATAACTATTACAGCGCGTACCCTCTCTTTAGAAAATAGCGCAGTAATAAACAGTAGCACTTTTGGACAGGGAGATTCGGGAATAGTATCAATCTCAACTGATGAAACGGTAACACTTTCTGGTGCAGGAACTACTATCTTCAATAATGTCGAACGAGGAGGAGTAGGCAATTCTCAAGGAATTTCTATTGAAGCTAAATCTCTGTCTATCACTGATGGAGCGCAAATTCAAACTTTGGTGAGGAGAGCATCAGAAGCTAATCCTGCTGGAGTAGGTAATGGGGGTACTATTGATATTAATGTTCGAGATGGAGTAAATTTGTCAGGAATTGGCGTAAATAGCGAAGGAATAACTGTAAGCAGTCTGATTAGCAGTGCATTAGGAACAGGGGCAGAAGGTAAAGCAGGGGATATTAACATTACAGCGCGATCGCTTTTTTTAGAAAATGGTGCAAGGTTGAGTACTACTAGTGGTGGGCAAGGAGATGCAGGTAATATTAATCTTGATATCCAAGACACATTTAACTTATCAGGATTTGCCTTTAATAGTGACGAGACAATTATATTCTCTACCTCAGTTAGAAGTGCCTTAGAAGCAGGAGCAGAAGGGAAAGCAGGTGATATTAATCTAAAAGCGCGATCGCTGCTTTTAGAAAATGGTGCAATCTTGAATAATAGTAGTTTTGGAGTTGGAGATGCAGGAAATATCACTCTTGATATTCAAGATACAGTCAATATCTCAGGATTTTCTCCCAACAGCGATAGGACAGGTATTTTATCTAGTCAAATTACCAGTTTATTGGGAACAGATGCAATAGGAAAAGCAGGTAATATCAATCTTAAAGCGCGTACGCTTTTCTTAGATAACGGCGCAATTTTGAATAATAGTAGTTTTGGAGTTGGAGATGCAGGAAATATCACTCTTGACATCCAAGATACAGTCAATGTCTCAGGATTTGCCTTATTCAATGATGGAACAAATATATTATCCACTCAAATTAGCAGTATATTAGGAGAAGAAGCAGAAGGAACAGCAGGAGATATTGAGATCAAAGCGCGATCACTTTTTTTAGAAAATGGTGCCAGCTTGAATAATAGTAGTTCTGGTATTGGCAATGCAGGTGATATAACTCTTGATGTCCAAGATACAGTGAACATATCAGGATTTGCTTTGAATAGTGATGGGACAGGTGCATTCTCTAGTCAAGTTAGCAGCAGATTAGAAACAGGAGCAGAAGGGAAAGCAGGAGATATAAATATTAAAGCACGTACGCTTTCTTTGGAAGATGGAGGACAAATTAATAACACAACCTTTGGTATTGGCAATGCAGGTAATCTTGATATTAATGTCGATGATTCTCTCAATCTTTTCAGGTCGAGCTTCATTACTAATAGTGTGGGACAGGGAGGAGTAGGAAATGCAGGTAATCTTGATATCACAGCCAAATCCTTAACACTGAGAGCAGGAAGTCAGATAAATTCAGTTGTTTTTCGTGAAGGGTTTAAGGTTCCAGGGGGAACAGGAACAGGTGGTAATATTACCATCACTGCCACAGATTTTATCGATATTGGTGGTGTTAGTACAGTTCAATTCAATATCCCCGATCTTTCTGGTGATCCTTCTAACACTACAGGATTAATTCCCATCGCAGGATTTTCTAGTGGGGTACTAGCAGCTACCCAAAGAGGCGCATCTGGGGATGGAGGTACTATTACCATTACTACAGATGCATTTCGTATCGCAGATGGAGCCGTAATAGACAACTCAACTACCAACGACAGTAATGCAGGAAGTATAATTATCAACGCTAACACCTTTGAAGCCACTGGTGGGGGACAAATTATTACAGCTACTCGTGGCAATGGTAATGCTGCTGATATTAAACTCAATATTACTGATAAGATTTTCATCTCAGGTAGTGACCCCAACTTTACAGCCAGATTAGCTCGTGCCAACGAATTCGGTTCTATTCAGGGAGGAGAAAATATAGTTACTAATCAAGGTGCTGCCAGTGGAATATTTGCTAACACTTCCGCTGATTCTACTGGAGATGGTGGTAGTATCTCGATTGGTGTTTTTCAACAACAAGGGGAAAACTTAGCACTTGCTCCCAATCAATTTACTCAAGAAATTACTTTGGCTAATGGAGCCAAAATTGCAGCAGACAGCCAAGGTGAAGGTAATGGGGGTGTTATTTCGCTTCAAGCCCAAGATTTAACTCTCGATAATCAAGCCGAAATATTAGCCGAAACCAGAGCTAGACAAGATAATAATACTGCCCGTAGCAAAATTAATTTAACACTAGATGATATTTTACAACTCAAGAATGATAGTAGAATATCTACTCAAGCTTTTAGCAATGCAGATGGAGGCAATATCAATATTGATGCTAAATTCATAATTGCCTTCCCGGGTCAAAATGAAGGGAGTGATATCTTAACCAGAGCCGAACAAGAAGGAACAGGAGGAGATATCAATATTACCACTGAAGCACTCTTGGGCATACAAGAGAGAAAAGCAACTCCTGGGAATAAAACTAATGATATTGATGCTAGTTCGGAATTTGGGTTATCAGGAGAAGTAAGTATCGAACAACCAACTGTTGACCCCACTAGGGGTTTAGTAGAATTAACTCAAGAAGTAGTAGATGCT
>JASJEK010000189.1 GCA_030064915.1 Xenococcaceae cyanobacterium MO_234.B1 | reverse complement strand
CTTTGGTCTGGTAGCTATTTCATTTCATCTTGTGGTGGAGTTACTGTAGAAGTATTGAAAAAATATGTTCAAGAACAAAATCGCCCTGATTAGTTGTTAATATAGATTCGCTTACATCTCCGCAAGGGGCGACATATCCTTGAATTTAACTGTGTTGCTCCAATCATTAACTTAAAATCGCCCCTTCGCGCGCCTTTGCTAAGCAATAGGCGTGAGTCTTACGCTCCAAAGATAAAAGTTGCTAGAGAGCATTTTTCTCGAATCAGCTTAAGGAAATAATTTATTTACCCTAGGTGTAAGTTTTTTTTGCCACTGATTTTAGTAGCTTTCACAAATAGAACTTTGCCAAAGACAGGCTAAACTTCTTATTCTGTCGTAGTAAAGTTACACACCGCGTTTTATTCACAAGTTAAATTATCGAAATCAGAAAAAATCTTTGCTAAGATGGCGGTCAAAGTTTAAGGCTATATGGCTTGAGCCATCTGAGGGGAGAGGGAGACTGTCATACAGGGTAGAGGAGGAACGAGAGGTGACTTTCAAACCTTACCCGACAAGTCTCAAGCACGGTATGACAATGGGAGTGTCATAGGGCGACCTCTGGCTCAACCCCTAACACATAGACCTCATTCCTTTGTAAGTAAGGCTTGTAGGATTCTTACGTCAAATAAGATGGCTCTACTAAAATAGAGTTCTGAAAAGTTCACTTTTGTTTTAATTGTAATGAGCAACAGCAAAGCAGATCAGATTGTCCAAGAATTGCTAAAAAATCCCAATCTATATCAGCAAAAATCAAAACAAGAAGGACAAGTATGGGGCAAAATTTTTTCTAATCCAAAACATAACGATATCAAAAATCAAGACCAAGAAGCAGCAAAAGAATTAAAATTTAATCGAGATACTTTAAGTCCAATAGCTTTGCTGAATGAGCAATTGCTCATTAACCTCAAAAATTAAAAATTCTTATCAGATCAACTTCAAATTTTTCCTAACTTGCCCGGTGCATTTTGATATCATTACCCTGTTCCCTGATTTTTTTACCTCTCCCCTCAACTGTAGTTTGATTGGGAAAGCTCTTGCCAAACAGATCGCAACTGTTAACTTAGTCAATCCCAGAGACTTTACCACAGATAAACATCAGAAAGTTGATGATATTCCCTATGGTGGTGGTGTAGGGATGTTATTGAAGCCAGAGCCGATTTTTGCTGCGGTGGAATCTTTATCTTTAAGCCCTAGACATGAGATTATTTTGGTAACGCCTCAAGGACAACCCCTTAAACAGGTTCTATTAGAAGATTTAGCGACTAATTGTGATCAACTAATTATCATTTGTGGACACTATGAAGGAGTAGATGAGAGAGTTAGACAACATCTAGTTACTAGAGAAATATCTTTAGGAGATTTTGTGTTAACTTGTGGTGAAATACCAGCTTTAACTTTAATTAATGGGGTGGTGCGATTGTTACCAGGAACAGTAGGAAAGGTAGCATCTTTAAAAGCAGAAAGCTTTGAAACTGATTTACTAGATTATCCTCAATATACTAGACCTGCTAATTTCCGAGGTTGGGAAGTTCCTGAAGTGTTACGTTCGGGAAATCATAAATTAATAGATGAGTGGCGTCAGCGAGAACAAATTGCTCGAACACGCGATCGCCGTCCCGATCTCTGGGAAAAATGGCAACAGAACAACTAACCTTTAAGTAATCAAGTAATCGGTAATGAGTGATGAGTAAGTCGATACTAATTATTGATGATGAAGAAGACGTTAAAGCGATCGCCAAAATGGGTCTAGAAATGGCAGCTAATTGGGATGTGGTAACTGCTAGTTCTGGTCAAGAAGGATTAAGTATAGCCGAAACTAAGCAACCTGACGTAATTTTACTAGATTTAATGATGCCTGATTGGGATGGAAAAGAGACGTTACAACAGTTAAAAAACAACCCAAATACGGCAAGCATACCAGTAATTTTAATGACGGCTAAAACTCAATCTGCGATCGCTTCAGAATTAGAAAAATTAGCCATAGTTGGCATAATTACTAAGCCGTTTCGTCCCTTACAATTACCAGAGCAAATTGATAAAATTTTAAATACATAAACTGCATCTACTTACCATTTTCTTAGTCTAATTTTCTCCTCTGCTCTCCCACCGAAGGGGGCTTGAGTACTTTAGTTTTCGGTTGTGTCCCTTCAACTTGGGATGCAGGAAGCCCCCTTCGGTGCCCTGCTCCGTTTCAGTCTTAACCAGTAACTTTTTGAGCTACTGAATTTATCTATGGCATTTGGGGTTGGGATTATTCAAACAAATCCAATCAGTTGATCTGGAGCGAGAAGTTGACCTGGAACCAGAAGAAGTTGAGCTGGAGCTAGGAACTGACTTGGAATCAGGAGAAATTGAGATAGAGCGAGGGACTGGTCTGGAACGAGGCGAATTTGAAAGGGAGGGAGGGACTGGTCTGGAACGAGGCGAATTTGAGCTAGAACGACGAACTGACCTAGAACGAGGTGAAGAATTTGAGCTAGAGCGAGAAACTGGCCTCGAACGAGGCTTGTATGTTCCCCTGGAATTAGCAGTTTGAGCAACTGCAATTGCAGCTTCTGCTTTCTGGATAATTAGCTCGCTCTGCTTCTGCCAATAGGCAGTATTGCTGACTTTCTTAGCTGTGTTGATGGCATCCTGCCAGCGACGCTCATCCAGTGCCTTCTGAGCTGCTTCCAGATGAGTCTGATTCTGCTTCCACTCTTCATTCCACTGCTGAGTTGTCCCCTGTACCTTTTTAGCCAAAGGGCTGTCAGCAGGAACAGCCCCCGCGATCGCTATTGCCTCTTGGAGATTCCCTTCTTGATATTTATTGCTGGCGATTTGGAAAATTTTTTCCGACCACTGAGACATAAGCTGCTGTGCTTGTGGATGAACATTTGTCTCTGCTGGGACTTGGGCAGCAAGGGCGATCGCATCTTTCAATCTGCTTTGTTCTGCCAGTTTTCTAGCTTTAGTTAGTTGTCCTTCAGCCTGACCCTGTTGGCACTCATGGAGCAGAGTTTCTACTTCAGCTTGTAAGCCTGAATAATCTTTGGGAAATGTTTCGGCTTGCTGGACGCATTCTTGATATTTTTCGGCTGCCTTCAGCGCCTCGATTTGCCCTAAAGCTTCTTGAGCCTGCAAGTAAGACTGCTTGTGGGTCGTGTGAGTATAACCAGCAAATATACTGACAAGCACAGATGCAATTCCTGCCCCAATTAGTAGTCGAGATTTGTTGAAAGGCGCCAAGATAGGAGCAGGGCTTAACTCTAAATCTTTCGGTGGTGCTAATGAACCTGCTGGAAAAATTCCACTTACCTTCTCTTCCTCATCAGGGGCTACCTCTGAAGTTAGCTGTTTTGAAGTTGGCTGTTTAATATTTAGAGCTACCTTTGTCTCCCATAGCTCCTCCTCAGGAACTGCCGACCGGTTCCAGGGATGCCAGGGATCAGTATCTTTGGAGACTTTCGTCCCCCACAGCTTAGGTTCAGGGGCTACCTCTGAAGTTGGCTGTTTGAGATCTAGAGCTACCTTTGTCTTCCCCAGCTTCTCCTCAGGAACTGCTTTCGGGTTGGAGGAAAAGCTGCCCAGAGACACTTCCGTCTCCCCCAACTCAGGTTCAGGGGCTACCTCTGAAGTTGGCTGTTTGAGATCTAGAGCTACCTTTGTCTTCCCCAGCTCCCCCTCAGGAACTGCTTTCGGGTTGGAGGAAGAGCTGCCCAGAGACACTTCCGTCTCCCGCAACTCAGGTTCAGGGGCTACCTCTGAAGTTGGCTGTTTGAGATCTAGAGCTACCTTTGTCTCCCCCAGCTCCCCCTCAGGAACTGCTTTCGGGTTGGAGGGAGAGCCGCCCAGAGACACTTCCGTCTCCCGCAACTCAGGTTCAGGGGCTACCTCTGAAGTTGGCTGTCTAGCGACTGAGGTTGGTTGAATGAGTGTGTAGTGATTGGCAAGTGGGTGGAGTGCATGCAGTACTTCAGTCGCAGACTGATAGCGGTCTTTGAAGTGGTAGCGCACCATCTTAGTGAGGATAGCAGCTAGCTTATCACTAACCTCTGCCCGATCTCGCCAGATGACCTCACCGTCTCCATCTTCCTGCAAGAAAAGGGGATGTAATCCTGTAAAAGCTTGGATGCCTATCATTCCTAGGGCATAAATGTCACTGTTAAAGCGTGGTTTACCTCGTACTTGCTCTGTTGGCATATATCCTTGGGTGCCAATAGCAATAGTATTTTGAGTGAACGATCCGTGAGTTGCAATCCATGGCTCGCGAACTTGTTTTACTGCCCCAAAGTCAATCAACACTAATCGACCATCTTTCTGCCGTCTAATCAAGTTATTGGGCTTGATATCGCGGTGAATTACCCCGTAACTATGAACGAATTCCAGAGTTGGCAAGACATCTTGTAGCATTTGAACCACTTTGCTTTCAGGCCAGCGCTGAACCAGTGGCATTTCTGTACTGAGGGTATGACCCTCGATAAACTCTTGTACTAAGTAAAACTCTTGGTTTTCTTCAAAGTAAGCCAACAGCCGAGGAATCTGGTCATGCTGACCTAACTTTTCCAGGATTTCTGCTTCTTTATTAAAAAGACGCCTAGCAGTAGGCAAGAGATCAGGATCATTACTAGCAGGCTTGAGGAATTTGACAGCACACTTGGGATGACCAGGTCGGTGATGGTCTTCCACAATGTAGGTTTTAGCTAATCCTCCTTCTCCCAAGTCTTGCACAACTCGGTAGCGTCCGCCCAATAATTGATTTAACATTGTGTAATTTTCCTGAGCCATTCCTGAAAACTCTTCCAGACTGATGTAGGCATTTTCTCAGTTTTGATTCATTAGTAACAAGTCAAGGTTTTGCGTAATTTGTCAAGATTATAGTTACAAATAGTTACTTAATCTCCAATGACATACTAATTTAGCAACACCACTAAGGCTTATCAGAACTGTGATTCTGGTTAATATTTATTTTATTTTTTATATTAACGTAAAGAGGTAGTATTGCAAAAATTTTCCAAAATACTATCTGTAAAAATACTATCGGTATTAGGGTCCTATTTTGTAGGAGTAGTGAAATAAAAAGTACTTCCTTCTCCATAAACACTTTCTGCCCAAATTTTCCCGCCATGCTGTTCTATAATATTGCGAGAAATAGCTAATCCCAAACCTGTACCTCCTTTCCTCTTAGAATCGGAAGCATCAACTTGGTTAAAACGTTCAAAAATACTTTCTAACTTGTCTGAGGGAATACCCCTACCGTGATCCTGTACTGCAAAAAGAATGCTGGGAGAGGGTTTGTTGTAAGCAACTGCACTCAAAGTAATAGTACTGTTTGGTTCAGAGAATTTAATGCCATTACTGAGTAGATTAGTTAAAACTTGAATTAGGCGATCGCCGTCTGCTTGAAAGTTAATATCTGATTCGACAATTTCGATCTCGACTTTAGCTTTATTTGCCAAAATTTGGACCCGATCTAAGGCTCGCAGCATTAGTTCTTTGGTATTAACTTCTGCCTTAACTAGTTCAATAGTGCCAGATTCGAGATGTTCTAGTTCCAAAAGATCGTTAACTAGCTTAACCAGATGTTCGCTGCTGCTATTAGCAATTTGCAGCAAATGCTTACCTTCTTCGGTTTGAGGAGCGACTTTATTTTCTGCTAATAAAGCCAATGCACCCCGAATGGCAGTTAGAGGGGTACGTAATTCATGGCTTACCACAGAGATAAACTCATCTTTCTTCTTTTGAATCTCCTGTTGTTCTGTAATATCTTCCCCAATACAGGTTACACCAATGGGTTCTCCCTGAGTGTTACGCAATTGGGTACAATTCCAAGCAATAGTTCTTTCGGTTTCTGATGTGGGAAAAGTTACTTTTTGTTGATAATATAGAGAACTACTAAAACTCGGTTGAAGTATCTGATTGTGTATGGCTTTGGCTTGCTCTTGCTCCCCAGATGACAAAAAGTTAGTAAACCAGTTCTTTCCGATTACTTCAGTCAGATTATAGTTGGTGAGTTCTAGGAGAAAAGGATTGACATACTCAATTTTCCCTTCTCTATCCCAACTAATAACTAACAGACGAACATTCTCTAACAAACTACGCCACCGTCTTTCCGACTCTCTTAAACTCGCCTCGCTATTTCGCAGGGCAATTTGAGTTTGTTCTGTGCGGATTAATTCTTGTTGTAATCTTTGGTAGGCACTTTGTAATTCTTCAGTTCGATGTTCAATAAGAGTTTGCAGGAATTTACGGGTTTGTTGCGCTTGCTGTTGTGCTAATTTCCTTTGTCTGAGTTGTTGATAATTTTTATAAATCAGTTCTGCTTGGAGAATTGCGATCGCAACTTGGTTAGCTATTTGCTTAATACAGTTAAGATCAGATTCTTGCCATTGTCGAGGTTGTTGGCAATGATGAGCAATGAGCAATCCCCAGAGGTTATTATCTTCTTGGGGTTCAACTCTCTCTCCCTTCATGGGTTGTAGAATAGGAGCGACTAAATTCGCTTTAATGTCAAAGTTTTGTAAAAAATCTCGATGACATTCATCTATGGTTGCAGTACTAATATCTGCGATCGCTGTAACCATACCCTGTCGATATTTGTTATTCCATGATTCCTCTAAACAAGGGTCTTTGATAATATTATCTAACAGTGACCATCGAGACTCAGCAACCGATTCTACTGCAACAATACCACTCCAGTTAGAATCAAAACGATATATAATTACGCGATCGCATTTTAAAAGTTCTCTTAACCCATCCACTGTCGCTTGTAAAATCTCTGACAAGTCTAAAGATTGCCAAATTTTCAGTGCCACGGTAGCAATAAGATGATTAATTTCTGGTTCTGATGAAGTCATAATAAGGACAATGGTTTTTGCCTAAGAACTCTAGTAATCTGTCAATCTTGAATTGAGGGATGTGAGAAAAGTTCGGAGTTCGACTCCCCGTATAAACCGATGAGATTTCCTCACTAGAACACTGATTCAGCAATCAAGACTCCCAAATTTTCGGCTCATAAGGTACAAGTGAACCTCTGTCGGGAATCGAGGAGTAAAAGCTGGTTTTCATGATACTAAATCTGATTATCAAAGTATCTTTTTCCTGATTCCTTATTGCTGCTATAGATGGTTTGGTCAAAATTTAGCTGAATTTACCGATGAACAAATTTTCATCTCTACCTCCTGTGGGGCTTTTATATCTTTCAGGATAAATACTTTAATTAAGTTTTACTAATTTCAGAGGCTATTTGTTACTATACGCAACATTAAGTTGCAAAAATGCCGTTACTTTTGAAGCTAAGGTCAAAAGTTAGTTGAAAAAGGATTCGATAGTCGTGGTGATGGCTGTGCCACAATAGACTGGGGAAAGCAGATTACCAAGGAACAAGCTTGTTATCTAGTGGGGGGAAAACATGGTTGTTAATCAAGAAATAAACTTAATAGAGTCTAAAACAGTAGATACCTCAGAATCAAAGCATTGGACAAAAATTCGTCATTACGAAAAACCTGATTATACAAGACCTCTGTTAGAAATTCCTCCTCAAGCCAAAAAAAGCATTTTTTCTCGATTATGTTTTCTTTATGGAGAATCCCTGGCGAAACAATACTTTCCCGAATTAGAAAGAACTTTAAAAGTTTACTATGCTCATAAACCATTAGAAAGAATACAAGCGGAACAAGATTTAATTCCTGCCAATCGCTTTACAGAAAAAGATGTAATTTTAATTACTTATGGAGACCTTCTCTACAGTGAAACAGAATCTCCACTAGCGACCCTAGCTCACTTTTTGCAAAAAATACCTGGATTTCAAAAAACTATCAATACTCTCCACATTTTGCCCTTCTTTCCTTACTCTTCAGACCGAGGATTCTCGATTACTGATTTCCACACTGTAGACCCCAAGTTGGGTTCTTGGCAAGATATTGAAAATATTAGCGACGTCTATCAAATGATGTTTGATGCGGTGTGTAACCACACTTCATCTCAAAGCGTTGCTTTTCAGGAAATGTTAAATGGTAATCCAGATTATAAGGATATTGCTACTGTCTATCGCTCTCCCGATGAGTTGACTCCAGAACAGCGTCAAATGGTAGTTCGTCCTCGTACTTCCGATCTTCTTACTCAATTTCAAGCTATCGATGGTCCAATATGGGTCTGGACTACCTTTTCTGCTGACCAAATTGACCTGAATTACCGTAATCCTAAAGCATTACTGTGGGTCATTGAGACTTTATTACTCTATGTGCGTCGTGGAGCAGATTTAATTCGTCTTGATGCGGTTACTTATCTCTGGGAAATTCCTGGAACCTCCTGTGCTAATTTGGAGCAGACCCACGAAACCATTAAACTGTTTCGCGATATACTCGGCGTCGTAGCTCCAGGTGTCGCTATCGTTACTGAAACCAATATTCCTCACGAACACAATATTACTTATTTTGGGGACGGACATGATGAGGCTCAAATGGTTTATAATTTTGCTCTCCCTCCCTTAGTTCTTCATACTTTTTATCGTGAAGATACAACGGCTCTTTCTCAATGGGCTAGACAATTAGAATTCCCGTCAGAAACCACAACCTATCTCAATATTTTGGATACTCATGATGGAATTGGATTAATGGGAGTGAAAAACATCCTCTCTCCAAAAGAGATCAATTACTTGATTAGTAGAGCCAGGGAACATGGTGCATTCGTTTCTTATCGCACAGGAGAAAACGGTCAAGAAGAACCTTATGAAATCAACACTACTTGGTTTAGTGCTTTAAATTTGAATAATAGCTACGAAGATTTAACGGTTCAGATTAAACGTTTTGTGGCTTCCCGCAGCATTGCCTTGGTACTTAAAGGTGTTCCTGGAATTTATCTACATGGTTTAATTGGTAGTACTAATGATGTAGATACTGTTATCAAAACTAAGTTCAAACGAGATATCAATCGTCAGGTTATTCCTGTCACTTCTTTGTCTGAAGAATTAAAATTGCCAAATTCTAAATTATCTCGATTGACTGAATGTTTCGGAAAATTGCTGGAAATTCGGGTGCGACAGCGTGCTTTCCATCCCCAAGGAGATCAACAAATTCTGACACTTTCTTCACAATGTTTAGTTGTTTTAAGGGTTGCTCCCAATTGTGAAGAGCATCTTTTGACTGTAACTAATGTCACTAATCAAATTTGTCACCTCGAAATACCTCTTACTGAGCTTCAATTAGACAATTCGGATTCCATTGTTTGTGCGACTCCCGAAGATAATTATTGGTACGATTTAGTTGGTAAAAGAGGATGGAGAGTTCAACAAGAAAAAATTAGTCTAATTTTACAACCTTATGATGTAGTTTGGCTGATTCCTTTTGTGGAATTAGAAAGAAGCATTGAAAATCACGATTTTTCTGATAAGTAATAGTCTCTCAAGATTAATTTGATGGATACGAGACAAGTTCTGAGTGACCTTCGGTAGTCGCTTCGCGGACGGAATTCGGAGTTAGGAGTTAGAAGATTTAACCCTCATTTCACCAGTAAGATGGTGCCTCTGTGAATTTAGGAATTTTGCCCGTGGGGATATCTTGGTCACAGTTATTAACCATCCGATATGCAGTTTAGCTCAAGCTGGGTCAAGGTTTTGGCTTCCCATTCGACGGAACCAGTACCAATTACCTAATCCTTGCCATACCCCTACACCCCTTATTTCTTCGTAATTTCTAATACCTATAATGCCAATTATCGGTATTAAAAACGACTGAACTATAAGCAAATCTAATTCATACGAAATAAATAAATTTATAAATTTATACTAAATCGCTCTGCTTCTTGTCTCTTAGTTGCAAAGCTAAGTCCACAGGGGGACTCAGAAATGACTCTAAATATGGTCTTGCTGACCATTAATCACGAGAAACTTGAGTCGGCAGGTATTTCTTCCACTTTTTCTCACCAGTAGCTACACGTAGAAACCGATAGGTTACAATTGACATCGCTTCGTATACTTAGCAAGTTACTTTTTTCTCATTATGACAGCAGATTGAGTCTTCCCTTCTGCTGATGGTTCTATTTCTAAAACTTCTAGATATCGTCCCCATTCACGTCGAATATATTTACTTGAAAATATTGTGTACGAATTTGCCCAATTATCTCCTCTAAAAATTGTAAATTCATGTTGTAAAACTTCATCTAAATTTAAGCGTTTTACCCACCAAGACAGCTTAGCTTTCCTTTCTTTCCTTTCTTGCCACAATGATACTGTATGTTCATCATGAATAGTGAGAATAAGTAAACCATTGGGGCAAAGGATTCGTCTAAGTTCCATTAACCACATGTCACGAAAGTGTAACAGATGAGTCATTACAGACATTCCATAGATTAGAGAGAATTTATTATCTGGGAAGGGTAAATATGGATAGGCAGAACAACAGAGAAAGTGAAAAGGTGGAGATATATTGGCTTTAGCCCAATCAATCGATGGACGGTCTACATCAATCCCCCAAAATTCTTGCTTTTTGGCATCTTCAGCAAAATGCCGTAAGACTCGACCAGTAGTACAGCCCCAATCTAATACGGAGCTATTTTCATTCTGAGAAATCCCGTACCTTTCTACTATTGACCGAATTCTTGAAGCGGAATTGCTACCAGATTCTAAATATCCTTCTATGCTTGCACCATATTGCATTGTTAAGCGACCTAAAGGTGGAACAGGAAGACCTTGAGCCTCTATGGTTGACTTAGTTTGATCTGGGTCGCAGTAATTAATAATTAATTACTCTCGAACAAAAATAATTTTAAACATCGGATTTAGTGGCAGAATTTTAAAGAATTTTAACTAGATAATCATTGTCCATTGCGACACGATAACGCTTCATTTTGTTTCTAAAGAATGTTGGACAGGTCTAGTTTCAGCTTTTCAGTCATTGTGGGCTGCAATGAATTTTTCGGTGAGAGGGCTGAAATGCCCT
>JASJEK010000188.1 GCA_030064915.1 Xenococcaceae cyanobacterium MO_234.B1 | reverse complement strand
TGGGAGGTTAATTCTAATAATTTTGCCTGACAGGTTCGGTAGAGCCATAAATACTTGTACTAAACATAAATTTGATTGATGATTAATACTAATGATATATTCAAAAATAACTAAAGATGAAATGATTATAGAAAATCAGGATAATTCAGCCATCAAAAAGGTACGCTTTCATTACTGGGACACTTGGAAAGGCATTTGTATTATTGCTGTAATAGCAATTCATGCTAGCAGTTCAACTAGCTTTTTTCCGGAAAATTCATTTAATTGGCATTTTGGATTTTTTCTCCGTCAACTTATTAATTTTCCTCTGGCCATTTTTTTATTTATATCTGGCTATTTTGCTGCGAATTATTCATTTAATTCCTGGAGAGAGTATATCAGTTTTTGGTCTACTAGACTGTTAAAAATTATCCCTCCTTATATTTTTTGGTCGTTTATTTATATTTGGCTAGAAAAGCCCTCTCATCTAATTAATAGTACAGAAATTAGCCAAGATTTACTGTTAGGTACGGGTATAGAATTTGGTTATTTTATTATTGTACTGATTCAATTTGTTCTCCTTACACCAATAATTATAAACATCAGAAATGATCGTTCTAATCTAGCTTGGATGATAATTATTAGTGCTATAGGAATAACAGTTACTTATCTCCTCAACTTAAAATATTTCAACCCCCAATTTTCTCAATTTCCTTTTTATGTTTTACCTTTTTATGCTTGGTATCCTTTTTATCATCTTGGGGTTTGGGTTAATAAAAAAGGTTTTATTGAAAGAAACTTGCCTTTAGATTTAACCATCAAATTTTTATTATTTTATTTATTATTTTTGCTCCTATCATTTTTGGAAGCTGTTATACTTTCCCAACATGGCTTATATTCCTTTGCCCTATCCGAAATCAAAGTTTCTAGTTTCTTCTGTTCTCTATTTCTTTGTCTTTCTATTGTCGCTTTATACGCTAAATATACAGATCCTGGCTTGATTTCTTGGGTCGGAAAATATTACTATTCTATCTACTTGATGCATATGTTATTTTTGGATTTTTCTGAAAATATAATCAAACAGAACTATATTGGTTTATATAATAGCCAGCCTCTTACTATTTTCTTGGAAATCATTTTAGTAATTATAGCTTGTTCTGCAATTATTGCTTTAATTAATAAGTTTTTACCAAAAAGTTTAAGTGCAATCATCATAGGAAAGTAATTTCTCATAATGATTGCAGCCAGGATGAATACATCAGTGCCTTTTGAGCCGAATAGTTTGTGGGTGGCATGATACTTTAGTTTAGATGCAACTGAGAAAACAGATCATAAATTATGGGACGCAATGCCAAAGGGAGCAGAGACTACCCAAAAAGCCATGATTGTTCAATCAAAGTGAGCGTACAGACCATTGGTCTAAAGATATTTGATGTTGAACGTGGGGGTGGGCTGAGGGGCTAAAAAGCTTGATATAGGGTTTGTTTGAGCCAAAATAGCAGTGGAATAATTGAGTTTAGTGCAGATAACAACGCAAAATACTGTTATCTGCACTAAAAATAGCAGGGTTATTTCTCCGTAATTAAGTAAATCCCGAACCCAAGTTTTATGATTCATCATAGCTTCATCAAAAAAGAGTATTTCTTAATGTAAAATTTGCCTAGAATTGGGAAATTTTACTTATAGTAGAGATAACAAAGCAAAAAAACTAATTTATCTTTAATTAAATAACTTTATTTCTATTTTTTAAAACTTCTCTCCTAAAGTGTGTGTGCCATAAGACCGCCTTGTAAGATGGTCTTTTTTTTTGGAGTAATTTTGTCATTAAGCTGGTTCGACAGGTAGTAGTGTAACTTGAATCATAAGTTGTCCAAAAAGGAAGCATAAGCTGTCCGATTTTAAACAACTTAAGAATTGCTTAATAATTACTAGTCGAAGCTCCACCTGGATTACTTACTGCATCTCGGAACTGTTCGTAAGCCTTCTTGAGATGTGGATGTACCACCGTACATTTACGAAATAAATCTAACTTCTGTTGTTTTGATAGGGGAGGACGGTCAGAGCGTCTATAAATGGGCATTACCAAAATTCCTCATAAGGTTTAATTTCCTCTAGCTTTTGTGGAGGCTCAAGATTGCTTTCATTGACCATTGTTGAAGTTTTTTGAGAAGAGTTAAATTCTCTCTCTTCAGGACCAGAAATAGTCCCTAAAATATCTTTGGCTTCCCCATCCTTCAAACGTTGCAAGAGAATGGATTCAGCAGTCTGAGTTCGGGAGAGGAAGGAAGCTAGAGCTTTCGCTGTTATGGTGAATTTTTGGGAATGTTGTTTGTGCTGTTGTCGTAATTCTTGTGTGGCTAATTGAATCTCCCGTTCGGAGCGACCCTGAAAGATACTGTAGTATTGGGAGATGCAGCGAACCCATTGTCCTCGTACATAAGCATAAGCAATTCCTGCATCACTGGGGTCATATCGGACATTCACTCGTGTCTTTTCAATGCTTCCATTACGAAAACTATTGTGCCAATAGTAAAGGTGGTTAATCTTGACTCCCTGATTGGGGATGACTTTGGCCGTTCCCTTGGGGGTGGTGGGTAAGGTCAAGATGGGAAAGGTTTCATCATATGAGATTAATCGATTCGGTCTTAAACCAGTTTGTACCATGCCTTGATGATAGGCCTTAGCTGGGCTGTTCCCTAAAGCAGGATGCTCTTTGTGGTCATAAAATTCCTCCACCCAATTACATAAATGCTCATACAAACTTCCTAGTGTCCAAACAGCGTGACGGTGTGGATTAACACTAGGTGTTATGTGTATTCCCCGCCAGATTGTGAATCAACATGGTGTTAGCAGTCCCGAAAAGACGTTCGCACACAGAACCAAATCGCGGTTTCCCTCCTGGTCTAGTTTTCGAGGTACATTCGTACATGGCAAGTAACCTTTCAAAATAAATACTGCTAAATTCTTTTCCTCCGTCCACCACCAGACATTGAGGTAAACGTCCATGACGACGAACACAGTCCCGAATGACCATCATACAACTGCGATACGATGGAGGGTCGAAGGTAAGATAAAGGGCTAAGATACGCCGAGAATAAGCATCACTTAAAAAAGTTGCCCAAGGACGACCCAATACTGCTTGAGTTTTCGAGGAAACTAACTCGATATCTAACTGAGTATGATCTAGATGGCAAATCGCCCAAGGACGATTTCCATGTCGTGGGGTGGTAAATTCTAATTCCCAGTAAAAGGGTTCATATTCGTAAGCAGCGCGAGAACCTTGACGTTTTTTGGTTTGTTCGTATTGGCATCTGCTATTACAGAATTTAAGAAAGGTTTTGTAGCTGGGAACCGTTGTCTTTTGTTGTTCGCAAGCATTGACTAAAGCTCCATATACTGCCCTTTTGCTTTTCTGTTTGTAAGTTTCATAGTCGTTGGCAATATATTTTGCCATCAGTTGATAGGTCAGAGTTGGCAACTTTGGTGAGCGGTTTCCTTTGCGATTAATCCGAGGTAGTAAACCGACATAACCAGAACCGTATAATTGCTCGGCTTCATTCCATCGGGCCAACCAACGTCGAATTGTACGAGCAGACACTTTCTGGTTTTTACCCTGGCTCTTTCCTGACAAGTAAGGAGCAATAATTTGATAGCGACGGTTAGCTTCTGCACAATCTTGTTCACTGGCAGAGTTTAACAATTGCTCCATCTTATTGGCATTCGTCTTAGATGAGGGATTAGGTTGGATTGCGCCTGTTTTGACTAAGTTTAATAATTCCTGGTTGGGGATTTGAATCACCTTCCCTTCACCCGTAAGCAAAGCGGTTTGAGTTGGACCAGGGTTAATAATTTCTAATTGGCTACCATTCCACAATAGTTGTTCTCCCACTCTCGGAACGAGAAATTTTTCCGAGTTCTCAATTCTTATCTGAGTCGGGAGTTCGTTTTCGATTCTTGTTTGATGAGCACAAGCAAATACTTTGACCAGTTCGGGGGTTTGAGCCAGACTAGCTTGATGCAGATCGATCTCTAATTGTTGTTGAACCAATAGAGTATAGATATTATCTGGCTGACATCCTTTGTTGATTAACTCTGCCAAGGTGATGCCTGCTTGCTCAGTGGCTAAAGTTATTATCAAAGCTTGTTGTCGTGCTTCTACTGTTGTCGATGTTCCTCGAAAATAGTCTTCTAAAAATTGAAGATTGTCTTGTAATATCCAGTCAATTTCCGCATCAGTTCTGAGTCTGTAGTAAAGTCCCAGTGCCATTCGCATAAGCTTCACGGGCGAGGACATCGCCATTGATTCTCCTCAATTTGAACGTAGCGATGGGGCATTCTCAGAGCCAGTTTCTCCAACTCTTTGGTGGTTTTCCATTCTTCCCAGCCTGCTTGCTCTTGACGCAGGACGAAAAAATCAGGAGTGTGCCAAACTCCTAAGGAGCGACCAGTTTTTGATTTGTAATTCAGTTTAATCGATGGTGGTTGGTCGTAATATTCGAATACATCTTCTTCATATTCCATCTGATAAATTCCTGCCAGTTCTACGGTATGACTTTCAAACTGGATGGTTAGTCCCATTTTACGAGAAGGATATCGACCACTAACATTGCCTGCCCTACTCTTGACTCGGCGAGTTGGTGGTGCTGCACGAATCTCAGTAATTACTTGAATGGTGGTTTGATTCCATTTCTGTTTCAGATTCCATTGTTGGAATTCTTGTAAACTCAGCATTTTTCTGGGTGCGGGAATATCACCTAATTTTTACGACCGTTCATCGAACTGGCAATCAGTAAATTATGAAGCCAGTTATCATGATAGCTAAAGCCATTGAGATCAGTAAATGGTGATATTCTTGTAGAGCATTTTGAGCGAGTTCTAGTCCCTATGGGATGAAAATTCCAGATTAATGCCATAGAGCGCAGATAGAGTTTTGCCGACTCCTTGTCACCATGAAAGTATTGCATAGTGTACAGTAAGCGGTCTTGGTCATTCCGACTCGCGATCTACCATATTGCTGGTGCGATGAGCCATGGGAAAGCGATAGGCAATTTTAAATTGAGCCGCACGACGACATAATTTTCGCATCTTATTTAAAGTGCGTTTTCTCCTGATATGTTTTTTGCTCCAAATTAAAGCCAATCGTAGTCATGCCCAAAAATCCAGCAGCAGTATTCGCTTTGTAAGCTTATCCTTTGCTTGGTTTTCAGCTTTTTCCTTAAATTGCGATAGGTAGGACTCCCTTTCTGCACTTTCAGCACCTCATGAAGAAAACACAACACCAGTGTGACCGTGGGAAACAGCGTAAGCCAAGCCTGTTGTGTCCCTTCCCAAGCATCGATGTTGACGGTTACTGGGGCATAATAGGGGTCGAGAAGATAAGCTTCTGTGCGAAATTCCTCATATCCTTTGGTTAAAGCTTCCCCACTGGCAGATTCAGTGAGGCTAACTCCTAAAAAACAGCCTTTAGCTACGGTAGTAGGGATATAAACGCGGTTTTTACCTAACAAAGTATGTTTTTCATCAGCTACAAGATGTTGAGGCAGTTTCTGAGGGTCTTTGATTGTCGTTCCCACGATGGAGGCTCGAGCCAGAGAGAGGTAAATGCGATACCAGTACATGGGATTACGGCCGAAAACATAAGCTAAAGCGTCAAATGGTACGCGCCTCTTGTCTTAAGTACATTGGCTTCTCTATTTCCTCGGTTTTTCCTACCATATAGGGCATAATGAAATCAGGACGCAATTGATAGACTGTTTCAGTTTCCTTCAATTTAATTCGGCGCATGGGCAGTTGCTGCTTCGTCGAAACCACCCAATCATGAAAGCAAAAACCTTGGTTCATTCCAGGAGGGAAAATTTCAGGATAAGTAGGGTACAGTTGAAGCAAATAAGCTCTAAAATTGTCATTATCAGTAATTAGTTGTCGATATTGCTCTTCACTCTCTACAGGCAAACAAATGCTTTTATCCCCTCTGGTGGAAACTGTCATACTTACGTTTAAACTAGAAATTAATTGAGTGCTTGTTGACTTTATCTCAATCAGAATTGATTTGTCAGCCCATCTCAATTACCCTAAGTATTTATACTTCCCACATTTTCCGTTAGAACCAGATCTGAACTATGTATCTAAATGTAAACTTACCTAAACTTGATATCAATTATTTGATTGATATCAAGTTTACAAAAGTAAACATAGTTGAGTTTAATTTCCCCCACCTACTTAATCAAATATATTCCTTATCAGTCAGCTTCGTCGTCTTATCAATTCTCTAAAACGGTTAATGATGAGCTTCCAACCTGTAAATTAGGATTGCCCATTCCACCAAAACATTTACTACAGAAATGGTTCTGGGCTCTAAAAGATGAAGAAGAATGGTTACTATCTGGCGAGAGGATTGTCCAAACAATGATAGCAATCATACAGAAGTCTGGATTCTCTTTGAGTGAAGGGAGTCGGATTCTCGAGTTTGGGTGTGCCGAAGGAAGATTGCTTAGATGGCTGAAGAACTTGACTGAAACCTGTGAGATCTGGGGAACCGATATCAATGCTGAGGATATTGCCTGGTGTCAAAACTACCTCAGCCCGCCCTTTAATTTTTTCACAACGACGACTCTCCCTCATTTGCCATTTGAAGATCGCTATTTCGATTTTATTTATGCCGGTTCAGTTTTTACTCACATTGATGACTTAGCTGTCCCATGGCTGTTGGAACTAAGACGAATCTTGAAATATCAAGGTCTAGCCTATATTACAATTCATGATAAACATGACCTGACCATAGGTAATATAGCAATCCGATCTGAGTTGTGAAATCAAGCAGGGCGATCAAAAAACCAAAACCGCGAGCGAGAATTGGCAAAAAACTTATTTAATAAGTAGCTATGCAGAATTAAATTACATAGAGAAATATGCCAAAAGCTTACTCCTATAATGTAGAAGTGTGAAATTTATTTTGCCCAGGTACTGAGTTAATTAAAATAATTAGTTTCTGTTGAGAAAAATCTAAAAATTATCAAAATTATCCATATTGATAAGCTTTAGGGAAAGTAAAGTATTGACGATCAATAGCATTAACAAATAACTCTTTAACTTGTTTAAAAGAATGGCATAAATGATATTTATTTCTGATTTCGTTTTTCCCTTGTAGCCAAATATCTTCTACTGGATTTTGTTCAGGAGCATTAGGAGCTAATAAAATACAAGTTACAGACCAGGATAGGAGTGGAAGTCCTTCATTTATTTGTTCTAAATACTTTTTCATATGTTTATATCTGTGATAACTAGCTCTATCCCAAATAAGTAAAATTCTTTGTCCAGGACATTCTTTAAGAAGATATTTAACAAAATCTACTGTTTGTTCGGAATCTGCTGTTTTATAAGGTTTCATCAAAAATTGTTTTGTTTGGTAATTTAAAGCCCCGATCTGAAGTTTGTTTTTCTCGTTCATTAGTCATGGGAATTTCTACTCGCTCAGAAGTTTTTCCCCAGACATATCCACAAACATCTCCCCAAAGTAAATGACATTCATCTACTAAAAATACACTTAAGTTATTCTTCTGAATTTTTTCTTGAAATTCCGAGATTTTTTGAGTTATTTCCTTTTTGATTTCCTCCACTTGTTTAGGGTCTTTTTTCGGATTTTTCTTCTGAGATTTTTTCCAGCTTATTCCAGCCTCTTTAAATAAATTATAATAACTTTGTTGGGATTTAAATCGGATTTGATACTTCTCGAATACATAAGAATATAAATCTAAAAAATCCCAACAATCTTTTTCTTTAAGCCATTTAATAATTTCTGGTTTTTCCCGTTTGTTTAGTAAAGGTTTTGCTCCTTTATATTTTAAACTTAAACCTTTGATTCCCTGAGAGAAAAAAGCCTTTTTCCATTTAGTTATAAAGGAAGCTGAGACATTAAGAATTGATTGAATTTCTAAATAAGGATATTTCTCTAAAGCTAATTTTACGGCAATTGCTCGTTTTAATTCTCTAGAATCTCGTCGGCTTTTAATAAATTTATTTAGTTCATTTATTTGAGATTGACTTGTTGCATTCACGTCAAGATTTATCAAAAAAAGTCTCTATAACTTTTAAATTTTACCTTTTTTAGTTAACTAATCCGTCGATCATCTTCTCAATTCGGCGATCGCAGATTTAAAGAGGCGATCGCTACCCTTGATTTCACGACTCAGATCGGATTGCTATAGCATTGTGTATCAGAGACTGCGTTCTCACGAGAAATATGTCGAGTATACAGAATCTGACTTTGGGATGTTTACAATCAACCGCAACATTTATCACGGCGGTAAGGCACAAATTTTCTATGACATTGATTACTTCTGCCAGATGGTCAAATCCTTCTTTAAGATCATATCTGTTACTAAGGAAGCTTATGGGTTTCAGACTGCTGTGTTATTACAAAAGGGAGATTGAGCAAATGCCACCTGCTTAAGTCGTCAACTAGGGTGAGTGGTTCCAAATTTCGGCGTAGTTCAAAAATCTAGACATTAGGGTAACAAATCAAATCAGCCTGTTTCTGGGAAAAAGGCCCAATGCTAGAGAAGCTGTCACGAAGTGCCAACTTAACCCATAAAGTTCCGTTTTTATTTTTGTAAAAACCTATCTCCTCAAGAAATGAAACTATTTGATGTTTGGGATTTAAGAGTTTTAGGCAAAAAAACCGATACCAATGGAGCTTATGGTGTCAATTTTCATAATATTTATCCAGATTGGCTAAAACAAGCATTTAAAGATTTTGTATGGTTTATAGCTGTCACTAAAAGTACAAGTACAATTATCACTTATATGACACAATTGAGAAAAATAAATCAATTTATTGAGAAAAATAATGTTTATTTAGAGCCCGAAAACATTAACAGAGCTTTGGCAATTAATTTAATAAATTATGTAGCTATTTTTGGCATAGCACCATCAACACTAACCAAAGCAATTGTCGTTTTTAGAGAATTTTTTGAGTTTTGCCAAGAAAGAAATATTATTCCAAAAGCTCAAGGAAAATTAATTTATAATTACGATTACCCCAAGCGGACAAGAACTAAAGTCAAAGATATTCCCGATTATGTGCTAAAGCAATTAAAAGCTAAAGTTTTTCTTTTAGCTTCACCAATAAAACTGTTTGTTGAAATACTACTGGAAACAGGGATGCGTGTTTCGGAGGTGTGTAATTTATCGTTGAACTGTATTGAATCAGATAGTGATGGAGATTATTGGATTGATTGTTCTAGAAGTAAAGTTTATAAAAAAGATAAGTTATTTATTTCTAAAGAATTAGCAATTGGAATTAAAGAACAACAAAAACTAATTAAAGAAAATTTTGGCAAGAGGTTTAATTATCTTTTTTGCACTACAGAAGGACGAGCTTGGTTTATACACTATAGCCAAAAATCACTTACCACTACCAGGAGGGAAATAAATCACTTTATTCCTATTGCCAAACCAATACGTCAAATTACAATAAGGGGATATATTAGACAATTAGCATACGAACACAATATTACAGATATTTCTGGTGAAATATATCCTATTTGGAAATGTCATAGATTTAGACATACTCACTTTACCGACTTGGCTAGAAAAGGTACAGGAATAGCTCATATAATGCAACGGGCTGGTCATGCCTCTCCCGAAATGGCGATGCATTACATTCACCTTACTAATGATGACCAGAAAAAGAAAATGAAGGAAGTGTGGGACAATACTCACTTCAATATGGAAGGTGAAATAGTAGCTCCAGTAAATCCTGATTTAGACACAGCAGAAATGCAATGGATAAAGAAAGGAATGGGAATGCAGACTACAGATAATGGTTACTGTACTTTACTCTGGACACAGACTTGTCCTCATCAAGATTTACCCTGTAAAGGATGTGGTAGCTGGGTAACAACTTTAGATTTTTTAGATAGCCATAAAAAGGAATTAGAAGAAACAGAAAAGATTATCGAAAATGCCCGTCAAAAAGGTTATCAAAGACAGATAGAAAAGAACGTACTCAGAGCAGAAAGACTAAAGAAAATTATCTCTGGAATGGAAAAACATTTCTCCATGAGAGGTCTTGGTCATAATGAATGGGAGGAGAAAGAATAATGTCTCTCAAGAGTAACAACTCTAAAGGCAATCCAGAATTATTAGTCAAAGCAGCAGCAGCCAAGAGAAAGGATGCAGCAGAAAGATTAGAAAAGGCAATTCAACAAGTCTTAGATTCTGGAGAAACTATTACTTTCAAAGCTATCGCAGAAACAGCAGGATTATCTGTTAGCTACCTCTACAAGTATCCAGAGATTAAAAATCGCATTGCCGAACTACGTAACCAACAAAAAGCAGCTATCGGAGGCATAGTAAATAAAACTTCCAAGTTCCAACCAGCTACAGATAAATCCAAAGCAGTAATTATTAGTAAATTACGCCTAGAAAATCGTCGCTTACGAAATGAGAATGAGGATTTAAAAAAGCATATTGAAGTGGCTCAAGGTAAAGTTATCGAACTACGCCAAGTAGAAGCAGAAAATAATCGTTTGAAGGCAAGAATAAAAGACTTAGAACAATCTTTAACTAATGCCAAAGTCACGCCAATTAATAAGAAAAAACAGAGTGATATTAACCCAGAGATTCTTACTCAATTACAAGTGGTAGGGGTAAAGCTAAATCCTACCCTGACTAAGACTATTAAAGCAGCGTCAGATGAAACAATATTAGATGCCATTGAAGCTTTAAAAGACCAACTTACTAAACAAGATATTCCTAATGCTGGTGGTTGGTTAAATAAAGCAATTAAGGAAGGTTGGACTAAACCAGAGACTATTCCTCAGCAATCTAATAAACCAGAACAAAAGATAGTTAAGGCGTAACTGCTCAATAACCACTGATGGCGATCGAGAATTAAAAGTGATCGAGAATTAAAGGCGATCAATAGTATCAAGTAGGGGCAGGGACTGAGGCTCTCGCTCTAATCACATCTGGTAGATA
>JASJEK010000187.1 GCA_030064915.1 Xenococcaceae cyanobacterium MO_234.B1 | reverse complement strand
TTCCGCCATGTTCCCCCTCAATAATTTCTTTGACAATATACAACCCTAAACCAGTCCCCTGATCTCCTTTAGTGGTATAAAATTCTTCAAAAACTTTCTTTTCATCTTCAGGCTTGATCCCTTCACCATTGTCTTCAATAGTCAATTCCACTTGTGACTCTAATTGTTTAGTGGTGATCGATAATTTGGGAACGTAATTAGGATTATTTTGCTGTTTTTGCTTTAAGCTATAAAGACTATTATCAATTAAATTACAGATAGCTCTCTCGAAATCACAAAGGTAAAGCTTAATTGAAGGAAGATTAGAATCATAATCTGTATCAATTTCAACTGATTCATTCCAGTCTTGTCTGACTCTAAAGGAATAAACAGTCACATCGAGTGCATTATCTATTACTTCATTTAGATTAGATTCAACGGCTATTCCCGCTTCCGACTTTACTTGCTCATTTAAACGAACAACAAGTCCATTTATCCGTCGAATATTTTGCTTAATTGTGTCAGCATTATCACTAAGTTCAGTTAATATTTTTTTCTGATTAGTCAAATCCTCTATAGATAATAAGTTTTTAATTGATTGAATTGAAATCAGATTGGCCAGCTCAATCGCTCCAAGGGGATTACGGATTTCATGACTTAGAGAGACAGCATTTCTTCCGACAAAATTCAATTTTTGTTGGGCCACCATTTTTCGTTGCAAACGCAGCTTTTCCTGAATAGCTTGTTCTAAAGCAATAGTTCTTTCTTTGACCTTAAGATCGAGAGTTTCATTAGCTTGCTGTAATCGATATAAAAAGAAAATCACCAAAGTAAAAACAGATTGTAATAAAATACATAACCAAACAGGAAGTAAAGGCAACCATATTCCATTAGTCAAAAAGAAATATAAATCTAGATAATACAAAATTGCCGCGAAAATTAGGGGAATTATCAAGCCCCCAATCACAAAAAATATAGCTTTATAACGAAAAAGACTGTAAAGCATTAATTGCAAACAGATCGCCCATAAGATAATCCAAACTATTTCTGGTAATTCTTTCCAAGCAGAAATAGGAAAACTTTCTTGCCTAGCTATGCTAATTATTTGTTGGGCTAAATTAGCCTGTATCTCAACTCCAGGCATTTTTTTCGGAGTATTTCCTGTATTTTGGCTACAAGCTGTTGTCAAAAAATCTTTACTACTAGGTGCAGTATTTCCCATCAAAACTATACGATCTTTAAGTAATTCAGGCTGAAAAGTATTATCTAAAATATTCCTGAGCGTAATACTTGAGAAGTTAGATGATTTACAAGAACGCCAGTTGAAAAGAATTTGATAACCACTATCACTGTGAGTAACATAACTGCCAAATTTCGGAGTTAAAGGACAAAGAACATGAGAACCAAATTTAAGCCAACCCTCTTGAGGATAACCAGTATCACTATCTTTATCTTTACCTTTTTCTTGTGGCAGAGAACAGACCTTAGATTCTTGTGTGGTAGCAGTGGTAGGAGTGATCCCTTCTTTTTCCAAATACTTAAGAGCAACAGCTAATCCCAGTCCCGGTATCCCCTGATTGTAGCTCGGATAAAGATTACCTCTTCTAGCAACTCTGTCTTTATCCAAAACTAGATCCGCCGCCGCAAGTCTTCCGGCTTGTTCTAATGAAGCCGCTCCTGGTATTGAAGGGAAGCCTTTTGCTTCAGTGATTTTAGCAATCCCATAAAGATTACTGTTTTGGCGAAATATTGTTTGTAATTCCGCAAAAGCCTTTTGATTTTCTTCCTTCGACAAGTTTTTATCATGAACTGCAAAATTCCGAATTATATCTAGCCCAATTACTCTGGGTTGACCCTTGATGATGGGGGCCAGAATTTGAGCCAGTTTTCGATCTGACAACGGGTATTGTTCTAATTCGTTAATATCATCTTCCGTGATGGTAACTAAAACTATATCCTCTGAAACGGTTTGCTCCTCACGCTTCAAAAAAAAACTATCCAATAATCTCAACTCATAAGGTTCGAGAATCCCCTCATAGCGCAATAAATAGACACTAACAACCGTAATCATTACGGTTATTAACCCATAAACAAATAGAGTTATTTTTTTATTCATTGAAAGGACTTATTCTCGGAAAACTTCTAGCAAACTGTTGAAATTAGAGTCATCAACTAAGCCTTTTATATATATCATTTCTAAGGCTTCAAACCAAAGTCCTTCTTTAGACAAAGTTTTAGCAACTTCAAGGATGTTAACAGAATCATCAGGCTTAGAGATAACAGAAGGAGAGCGTCTTGTAATTAAAGCCGTTAATAGCCAATTGTGAGAAGGTCTTTTGTCATTACAAACAATAACAAAATTTAATCTGTAGGTTTTATTTAACTTCAATTCAATATTTGCTGGGACTTTAAATGCTAATAAACCTAAATCTGCACTTTCAATTTTTGCCTGGTAAAGAGGAGAAATTTGCTCATCCGCTATTATCGAAAAATAAATCGGATTTTTTAAGGGTTCTCTTACTTGAATCAGAAAAGTTGGTTGTCTTAAAATAGTATCAAGATTTTCGGCTTGAGGAAATAAAGGCAGAATGGTTTCCCTATAATCTGGACAAGACCCCCTAGTTCCTGTAAATTCTGCTTGTTGAGGTGCTTCATTTCGTTTAGGAGGGTTATAAGATTTAGCCAAAGTAAATGGCTTTAAGGTTAACATTATGATTAAATTAAGAAAAAGAATATTTATTGTTTTGCTTAAGGTATTCATCAATTAAAGTGTTAAATAAAAATCTTCTATTTAAATACTTAAATATATACTTAAGTATCTGGTTTTTAGCCATATTTATGGTATCAGCAGAATCTATGATCGATAAAAAATTATTAATCAGAGCTAATCCAATATATTCTTCCCCTACACCTAAAATCAAATTAGCTCAAGATTATTTGAACGCGGGAAATTTGCCTATAGCAATTTCCTTGCTAAAGGAAATTATCGCTTCACTAAATGATGCGGGTAATTCACAGCTAGAATACACTGCTCAATTGACTTTAGGTAATGCTTATCTCCTCCAAAGAGACTACTCTAAAGCAATTGACAATTATTTATCCAGTTTGAAAATCGTTTCATCTTTGCCCGTACAGCCAGCTTCACTGGCTGTACTGAATAACCTATCTTTAGCCTATTATCGGCAAGGACAAGACTTGTTATTATCGGCTCAAAAAGCTGCTGATTATGACCAGCATCGACAACAGAAAGAGAAAGAGGTTTCAGTTACAATGCTTCAAGCTGCACTCGACTATGGGGCAAAAGCTCTGGAATTAGCCGATACCTCACCCCATAGTTTATCGAAGGTTCGAGCCTGGCTTAACTGGCAGAAAATTTCAGGCAGTTCTTCTCCCTCTAATTATGAACAACAAATTGCAATTTTAGAGTCATTGCCTCCATCTAGTAGCAAAGCTAGCCTTCTAATAGAGATAGCTGACTATGCCCAGACAATTACTGAAAAAAGAAATACTCTCAACAAAGCAGTTACTACTGCCGAATCGATTGATGATTATCGCAATTTATCTTGGGCTTGGGGAAATTTAGGAGCGTTGGCAGAAGAAAGAGGTCTGTTGTCTGTGGCGATAGAAGAGACTGAAAAAGCTATTATAGCTGCGAAAACAGTATTGGCAACAGATATGATGTATCGTTGGCAATGGCAGCTAGGAAGAATTTATACAACCAATGAGGAAACCGAACTAGCTCAATTTTTCTATACTGAAGCAATTTCTTTAATAGAATTAACCAAAAAAGATTTGTTAATTGGAATTAGGAATAAACAAGTAAATTTTACAACCGAAGTTGAACCCATATATCGCCAATATTTTAAATTATTGATTGAGGAGGTAGCTGACTATCAAAAAGCTTGGTTTGTAGCAGAATTACTGGCTAAAGCTGAACTAGAGAGCTATTTTGGCGATAACTGTTTTGAGGAAAAGCAATCTCAACAAATTCCCGATAATACAGCTATTATCCGCTCAATTAATTTGGATTCAAATACCTATTTAATGGTTAAGCTCCCCTCAGAAGAAATTAAAGTTTTTTCCATCAATATAGCAACTGAAGATTTAAACAAATTAATTAATCAATGGCGATACCAACTTGAATTGCCTGTAGATAATAGTTATCGAATTATTGGACGGCAATTATATAACCTATTTATCCAACCTATTACACAAGATTTAACACAGATTAAACATTTAGTTTTTATCAATGATGGTTTATTAAGAACTATACCAATGGCAGCTTTATTTGATTCTCAAGAACATCTAATTGAAAAATATTCAATCAGTTATTCTTTTGGTTCTGATTTAGCAGTAAATAAACATCATTATCATCAATTACTAGCTTTTGGCATATCAAATTTTAGCAATAATTTACCTCAACTTCCTCAAGTAAAACAAGAGTTTTCAGCTATTAAAGAAGTTATCGGGGGCAAGTTTCTTCTCAATAATGATTTCACTTTAAACAATTTACGAAAAGAATTAGATAAAAAATACTCTTTACTACATCTAGCAACCCATACTTATTTTGGCGGGAGTCTAGAAAATATTTTTTTTCAAGCCTATGAGAGTCAAATTTCTTTACTAGAATTAGAACAAATTTTAATCGATGAACAATTTCAAATAGAATTATTAGTTTTGAGTAGTTGTGAAACAGCTATTGGTGACGAAGATGCCTTACTTGGTTTAGCAGGAATAGGTATTAGAACAGGTATTACCAATACTATGGGAACTGTTTGGGCAGTTAATAGTAATTCTAGCCTTGATTTATTAAGCAGTTTTTATAAGTATTATGCCCAAAATAATATTACTTCTGCTGATGCTTTGAAGCAAGCTCAATTGCAACTCATTGCTCGACAGCTTCATCCTTATCATTGGAGCGGATTTATTAACATCTATTGATATCAATACTGTTCGGTTAAGCTTGAAAACGCCCGTTCAGGAGGAATTTAGAATTTAGAATTTAGAATTTAGAATCAATTTTGAGCTTTACTATTTTTAATAATTGCATGAAGAATAGAAATTAATTCATTAGATTCATTTAGTAGAGGAAGCAGTAATGAATTTAGAATTAAGAATTAAAAATGTAGAATTCAATTCTTTCTTAATTCTAAATTCTAAATTCTTAATTCGCAAGTGCTTCTTCAACATTAGCTCCAATACTTGTTCCAGAGCGTATTAATTGTTTACTTAAATCATATCCTGTCCCCCCATGCTCTCTCAGGAATTTACAGAGATTAACTATTCTTATGCTAAAATTTAGCGTTCTTTCTTGTATATCTTTTTTAGCCATTTTGGGTTATATGTACTTGACTAATTTATTTGTATTTTAGTCTATTTATTAATAGAAAAATCTGGGAATTATTTTTTTCTAAATTCTAAATTCTAAATTCTAAATTTGCCTTAACATATGACTTTTAAGCCTAACCGAGCAGTATTGCTACTGATATTTTTTTACATCTGGTTTTTTGAACTCAGGATATTGTTGATGAATTTTATCAAGAATTATAGGATCTTTAATATTTTCATATCTCCCCAAATACTTCCAATCATTCTCCCCTTTTTCATTGACCCAACGTAAATAAAAATAAGGATAAACATTTCTGACTCCAGTCTTTTTAGATTTGTGAGAACGCTTTTCAAAATAAACCCCAGCTTTTTCAATAATTGAAAGAGGTATTAATCCTTGTTGTTCTCTTTCTAAATCTATTTTATTTATTTGGTTTCTTTCTTGTTCTCCATCTTTGATTGATAATCTTAACAGGGGCATTTCATCTTGTAGCTCCTCATATTCCTCCAGAGTTAACTGTTCAATCCTATCCAGAATCAAATCAAAATGCTGTTTTTTGGGTAAATTTTTAACTAGAGACTTTACTGTTGCCAAATGGGGGGTTCTCTTCCTTGACTTACTTTTAACTTCTGTTAAAATCTGTTCTATTTTCTTTTTAAAATATTCAAACTGCCCAGTTTTTTCAAACAAATAATATGGTCTTTTGGGCAGACATTTTAAAATGTTCTTTTTGTCCCCATAAGCTGTTACAATTACCGTAGGTATATCTAGATTATTGTCTTTTAAATAATCAAAAACTGCTAGACCTTCTAGTCCTTTATCTAATCTCAGGTCAGTAATAATTAAATCGGGTAAAGAATTTTCATCTTCTAACTTAAGAATTGCATTATCTAATGTATAAACTATTTCTATTTCATAGATTTTTTTTCCTTGGGCATCATTCTGCAAAAAGCTTTTTAGCACGTTGGCAAAGCCTTGGTCGTCATCAATAATTAAAATTCGAGGTTTACTCATTTTTCGTCAAAAATTTGTCTATAAAGAATATGAAAACTACTTTAATTAAAATAGTTTTTTTACTTTTCTATTTTCTCTTGCCTGATTGCACTGTAGCTCAAGCTCAACCAAAGGACTCCAATTTATCAAATGAAATTACAATTGAAAATCTCGTAATAGAAGGGAGTACTATTACCCCTAAAATCAATTCAATCTTATCTCCTTATCTTAATCAAACGATTCCTTTAAGGGAAGTTTCAACAATACAAAGGGCTATTAATCAATTCTATCAAAATCAAGGATATCTTTCCTCATATGCTATCATCCCCTTACAAAATTTTGAGGACGGAATTGTCAAAATTCAGGTGATTGAAAGCAGAATAAGCCAGATAAAAGTCAAGAGCAACTCTCACCTATCAGATAATTATATCAAAGCTAGACTTAAAAAATCTTTAAATAGTGTTCCCCTAAAGCTCGAAACTTTAGAAACTGAATTGCGTCTGCTTCAGCAAAACCCACTAATAGAGAGAGTCAAAGCCGAGATCCGACCAGACTTAGAGTTAGGCTATAGCTTACTTTTCTTAACAATAAAAGAATCTCCCACTACTACGATATCTCTTTCGGCCGATAACGATCAGTCTCCTTCATCTGGAGAATCTAGAGCAACTTTGGCTATAGAAAGAAGAAGCTTACTTTTAGGAGGAGATCTCATCAAACTTCAGTCGAGTTTTAGTGAAGGGTTAGAAAAATACCAAATTAACTATGATATTCCCCTTAATTCTGCTGATGGAATGCTGAGTTTAAACTATGAAAATAATCAAAGTGACATTGTAGAAGAACCTTTTGATGATCTTGACATCAACGGAGATGTGAAACGATTTTCTTTGTCCTATCGACAGCCTCTCTTCCGTAGCTCGACGAAAGAGTGGACTTTCATTGGTAATTTTGATATCACTACTGTCAATAGTTTTCTCTTTGGCGATTTACCCTTCTCTTTTACCCCTGGTGCAGAAAATGGTTTTTACAAAATTTCGGCTTTGCGATGGGGTTTCTTTCGACAAACCCGTTCTACATCAGAAGTTTTGATTTTAGGGTCTTTCCTTAATGTTGGTTTAGATATTTTTGGTGCAACTCACAATAATAATCTTCCTGATGGCCAATTCGTGACTTGGCAAAGTCAAGCTAGGTGGATCAAGGCTTTTGGAGATAATCGGAATACCCAATTAGTGGTTAATTGCAAAGCACAACTGACTCCCGATGAGTTATTACCTTCCGAACAATTTGTGATGGGAGGAATTGATTCGGTAAGGGGGTATCGTCAAAATTTGTTAATTGCTGATAATGGTTTCTCAGGCTCAATTGAAGGTCGAATTCCTCTGTTTGATAGTCAATCGATAGGCTTACTCCAACTTACTCCTTTTTTTGATATCGGAACAGTTTGGAACAATCAAAGTCAAGAGATAGAATCTGGCACTCTTGCTAGTCTGGGTTTGGGTCTGAGATGGATATTGAATGACTTTCTACAGGCAAATTTTAATTATGGTGTTCCTTTGATTGCCGTCAAGAAACGAGGTAATTCTCTTTCTGAAAATGGTTGGCATTTTGAGGTGCGCGTGATTCCAATCAGATTTTAACAACAACTTTTTGATTAAACTTAATAATTTACTGAAGGCATCTTTTAGGAATTTCAACCTCAGCTACTCCTAATCGTTTTCCATCCGCAGTAGTGATCAATTTCTCCACTTGAATCAAAGGTTCTCCAGGCTGCCAATCTCTTTCCGAATATACATGAACTTTCTGCATGGGTATATCTTCACCTAAATCGATTCCCGTACTGGGCGAAATTGGTAATGCTCCTCGTCCTAATGAATTAATCCGAGTTGAATTACTGATTCTTCCTTTTTTGGTTAAACAACTTTTTGCCAATATTTCTTGGAGGGAAATTAGGGGATAATCTGGCAAGATAAAACTTTCATTTAAATTTTCTTCATCTACATTGATATTAACCGTTCCATCTAAACCAAATTCTGAAGATGCCGAAACTACAAAGTCATCGGATACGAAATAACCGTCGGTATTAATAGTTATATTTCCTCCTTCTCCTCTTACTGCATTAGCCGTAACTCTACTATTATTGAAAGCAGTAAAGACATTGGTATTGATGGTTACATTCCCTCCATTTCCTTCTCCTCCTGCTGAGGCTGATATAACACTATTATCTAGTTGAATTCGCTCTGAGTTAATCTCAATATTTCCTCCGTCTCCTAGTTCAGAACGTGCGGTAATTTCATCATTATGATTGAGGGAGACGGAATCAGCATTGATTGCAATATTTCCTCCATCTCCTTGAAAAGCGTTAGCAGTTATTTCAGTGTTTTTTTTTGCGGTTAAGTTTTGGGTATTGATGGTGATATTGCCACCGTTTTCGTTGCCATTAGCACTGCTGGTAATTTGGCTATCATTACTGATACTGAGGTTTTGAGTCTTGAGTTCGAGATTACCGCCTAGTCCAGATTCAGCAGCAGCAGTTATACTTCCAGATTCGTCTAGATTTAGGTTGGCAGCATTGATGGTTAGTGTTCCGGCACTCCCCGAACCTTGGTTTTCTACTGTAATAACCCCTTGTTCGGTCACATTTAATAAAGGAGTATTAATTATTAGATTACCAGCATTTCCAGATGGAGATGCTGGTAATCCAAGTATTCGTTGAACTACAGGACTTGCAGCTTGAGCAGCAGTTCTAATAGTACTTTGAGGGTTATCACTAGTAATATTTTGGTTTATTTCACTAATTTCTAGGGATTCAGAAGCATTAATTCTTATATTTCCACTATTTCCTTCGGCAAAAGATGATGAAGATACGGAGCCACCATCTCTTATTTGTAAGCTTTTAGTGTCAATAATAACATCTCCTGCATTCCCAGAATTATCCCCAGTACTAAAAGTCGATGCTGATATATTCGATCTGGTAGTTTTTCCACTTTGGGCAATGTTGATTAAATTGGCTTCTATTTTTATTGTTCCGCCATTTCCCTCTCCAGTCGTAGAAGAAGTGATCGAACTTCCATCTTTAAAGATAATATCTCCCACCGAAAGATTAATATTTCCTGCATTTCCTTTGGCAGAGGTACTAGAGCTAATGGCAGCATCAATCAATTCTATTGAGTCAGAAACTTGAATATTAAGTAGACATAAATAATCTGAACTATGTATCTAAATGTAAACTTACCTAAACTTGAGATCAATCATTTGATTGATCTCAAGTTTACAAAAGTAAACATAGTTGAGTTTAATTTCCCCCACCTACTTACTACAGTAGGAAGTGTACCATCTGGAATGACCTGGGCTTGAGCGATTCCAGTATTTATGGTGGCAAGGAACAGTAAAGAGAAGATAGTACGGAAACTTGGGCCAAGTTGCATTGTTTTTGACGGAAACTACTTGAAAAGAAATATATTCAGTTATTTGGGAAAATTGTATCATGCTTTAAGGAAGAAGGAAAGCGATCGCGCTGTTGCCGTTTTGATGAATTTTGTCCTTTGAAAAACCCAGTTACTTATAGTGTCGTAAAAAATATTCGATATCCAAGTTTCCCTGCTGAATGTAGGCTTCATCAGCCTAATTTTACTTAAAATTTGTATACTGAACCAGGAACAGTAAGTTTACTTGACCCTTGGAGATGGTCAATGGCAGCTCAATTTAAGCACATCATGCTCATGGTTAAGGATATTCCAGCCCCGGGGGGAATTTTACAGTTCTTGTTGCGCTCGTTGACCAAAAATTGGTCAAATGTTTAAGTTGGATGTGGAACTAATATCTGTTCCAGCTCATCAATCACCTCCTGGGGAAGAATCAATCTTGCCAAAATCCCCCAAGCTGTACTCAAGACATCCCCTGAATAGCTCTCGGCATAAACTTTGTAAGTGGCCCAGTCCTTATTGATGAGCACTTGAGCTAAATCGGCAACTGCATCTAATGGTTCAAGACCCAACCACTTCTTGAGAGAACCTTCGTATTGGAGTTGAAATATCTCCCAAATTTTATCGGAACTCCTATGGGTATCTAATAGGAGTTCCGATAATTTTTTAAACTCTCTCCATCCTCCCTTCCATGTTTTGATTAATTCGGAAAGGTAAGATTGGCTGATATCTGATACTTGGGCTAAATTAAGTTGGGTTATTTTCTTCCCTGCCCTTACCAAAGAGCGCAAGCCTTGTAAGAGTTTCCATTTTGAAAACTGGGCTTTAGTGCCAGCTTCAGGAGTCATTTCAAAAGCATGACGGTTAATAACATTGATACCGTACTGCTTGAGATAATCTAGATTTTGGTCAGTCCCTACTATATATATAACGAATTCAGTATCAGGATATAAATGAACCCGTGGTCGGCCGATGAGTTGGGTGACTTCGGCATCAATGAGAGACTGGTAGTAATCTTCAAACCCTTCCAGAGTTCCGAACAAGGTCAAATATTCGTCTTCTGCTACACCGAGATTAATTCTGGGTGTGCCAATAGCAGAGATCGCCTGTTGGGCTTTAAATCGATTAGAGCCACGATTGTCGTTAAACCAATTGCCATCAAGGTCTAATGCTTTCCAGTATTTTTTTAATCCTAAAACTGGGATGTCTTTATCATGAAGTTCTTTGAGTTTGGCGATTAAAGCTACCAGACGA
>JASJEK010000029.1 GCA_030064915.1 Xenococcaceae cyanobacterium MO_234.B1 | reverse complement strand
TAAAGATTGACCCTAAAACTATGGAATTGAATGATTTAACCCATTGGTTTAGCTATCTACAACAAATAAACCAGGATAAATAGCACTAACCAAATAACATCGACAAAGTGCCAATAAATTTCAGCAGCTTCTACACCAAAATGACTACTGCTAGAATAATGTCCTTCGGTTCTAGAACGCCATAAGACTGAGAGTATTAATAATACCCCTACAGTGACGTGCAAACCGTGAAACCCTGTTACCGCAAAAAAGCAACTGGAAAATAGATTAGTTGTTAAACCCATTTCCGAATGGAAATATTCATATCCCTGTCCTAAAAGGAAAGCTAAACCCATAGCAGCAGTAATAGCAAACCACAGTTGCAATCCCTTCACATCATTTTTTTTGAGTGCAGCTTGTCCTTTGTGCATCACAAAACTACTACTAACCAGAATAGCTGTGTTAATAATTGGGACTAACAATTCTAATTCTGGTGTACCTTCAGGAGGCCAAAGGGGCATAATACTGCGATAGATTAAGAAAGCAGCAAAAAAACCGATAAAGGTCATGCTATCGGCAATTAGAAACAGAATAACCCCAAACATCCGATGATCTGGATGTCCATGATGAGCAATTTCCTGATGGCTGTCGATAACTACTTGAGATTCGTTTATGGCTGAACTTTGCATAGGTATTTGTTAATTGTTCGTGTTTGGTAAGGGCGAACAGTCGTTCGCCCTTACAGTTGTTATTGGTAATAAATTATTATTTTTTGTTGAATTGGCGTAAATTGTTGACAAATCTGGACGGTGGGCATTGCCCACCTGAAAAAATTGAGACAAAACTGTTAACTACTACTGCCAACTTCTGCCAACATATCTTCTACCTCTTCATCCCCGTCAACGCTTTCTATATCAATACCATATTCATAGGGACCAGCCCATAGTACAGGTTCTTCTTCAAAGTTCTCAATAATAGGAGGAGAAGCAGTTTGCCATTCTAGAGTTAAAGCACGCCAAGGATTACGGGGTGCTTTTTCCCCTTTGAAGACACTCCAGACTATATTGATAATGAAAGGAAATGTTGATACTGCCAAGATATACGAACCAATACTAACAAGCTCGTTTAATGCTTGGAATTTGGGGTCATAAAGAGCAATACGGCGATTCATTCCTTGTAAACCCAGGGGGTGCATGGGAAGGAAAGTCAGATTAAAACCAATAAAGGTCAGAACAAAGTGAATTCTGCCCAAGGTTTCGTTAACCATACGTCCTGACATTTTGGGAAACCAGTGATAGACGGCTGCAAATAATCCAAATACCGCACCGCCAAATAAAACATAGTGGAAGTGGGCGACAACAAAATAAGTGTCATGAACATGAATGTCAAAAGGGACCGATGCTACCATGACACCGCTTAAACCCCCGATCAAAAAGGAAGAAAGGAAGCCAATACCAAAGAGTAAAGCACTGTTGAGATTGAGTTTTCCGCCCCAAAGAGTAGCGCACCAGCTAAAGACTTTAATCCCTGTGGGTACAGCAATAATCATTGTGGTTGCCATAAAGAACATCCGTAACCAGCCAGGAGTTCCACTGGTAAACATATGGTGCGCCCAGACAATTAAGCCGAGAAAACTAATCGCTAAACTGGAATAGGCAATCGCTCGATAGCCAAAGATTGGTTTACGGGCATGAACTGGTAAAACTTCGGAAATAACTCCAAAAAACGGTAAAACCATAATATATACCGCAGGATGAGAATAAAACCAGAACATATGCTGATAAACAATAGGATCGCCTCCCCCAGCAGGATTAAAAAATGCTGTTCCGGCAATCAGATCGAAAGAAAGTAAAATCAGGGCTGCTGCTAATACAGGGGTTCCTAATAAAATGAGTGCAGAAGTTGCCAACATCGACCAGCAAAACAAGGGCATACTGTGGATATCCATATCAGGTATCCGCATTCTCAGAATTGTAGTAACAAAATTAATCGCCCCTAAAATTGAGGAAGTTCCTAAAAGTAAGACACTAAGTATCCAAATTTCTTCTCCCCACTGACCGCTCACTAAACTCAGAGGAGGGTAGGATGTCCAACCTGCTTGGGGTGCGCCGACGAAAAAGCTACTTAAGAAAAATATGCCCCCAGGAGGAATCATCCAAAAGGCGACTCCATTAAGTCTGGGAAATGCCATATCTTCCGCCCCAATCATTAGGGGAATCAGATAGTTAGCAAAAGCAGCCCCAGCAGGAAGAATCCAGAGAAACAACATAATAGACCCATGCATGGTCATTAATTGGTTATAAAACTCTGGTTGTACGAAATCAGGATCGGGGGTGGCTAGTTCAACACGCATAGCTTCTGCTAGAGCACCACCTACGAAATAAAAGAAGAAAGCAGTAACTAAATATTGAATACCAATAACTTTATGATCGGTACTAAAACCAAAATAGTCTTGCCACTTTCTTTGTGGGTGTTCTTTTTCCATTGTTGATTATAATTTGCTAATTGCTAATTTTTGATTATTTTTCACCGATAACTGATAACTGTTCAGTGTTTACTGATAACTGTTCAGTGTTTACTGATTACTGTTTACTGTTTACTGTTTACTGTTCACTGACCAAGTGCGACATTACCATCTACTTCGGTTTGGGCGATGGTGTTATCTTGTAGCCACTGTTGATAATCTTCTGCACTGTGTACTGTTAGAGTAGTTTTCATTCCACCATGATAAGCACCACAGAGTTCGGCACAAATTACAGGATATTGACCGACTTTAGTGGGAGTGAAGCTTAACTCAGATTCTCTACCGGGAATGACATCTTGTTTAATACGAAATTCGGGTAGCCAAAAAGCATGGAGTACGTCACCAGCAGTCATATTTAGTTGCACAGGACGATTTACAGGAACGTGTAATTCTCCTGAAACGATACCAGTGTCAGGATAGGTAAAAATCCAAGCGTATTGGATACCGTTGACGTTTACGACTAAGGAGTTTCCCGCTTCATTATAGGGGGATTGACCCAAACCTAAAGCTACTTGCTCCCCATCCATAGCAACTAGATGAGAATTATCTTCTTCTGTGGCAACCATCTGATGATGATCATGGGAAGCCAGATAATCATGAGAAGCCATAGGATCGAGTCCGCCCATAGTGTTATAAACGTCAAAGCTATAGACAGCAAGGATAAAGACGATAATTGTAGGAATTGCTGTCCAGACAATTTCTAAGGGAACATTGCCTTCTACGGGAGGACCATCAGTAGTGTCTCCCTTGCGTCGGCGGAATCTAATTACGGAATAGACAAGTACCCCTTCAACCAAGAGAAATAGTCCTGTGGCAATAGTCATCATGAAATTGAAAAGACCATCAATTTCGGCAGCTTCTTCTGATGCTGCAATTGGTAGCAGTCCATGATTTTGACCGTACCACAGGCTAATTAGTGTTAGGGCAATACCTGCTATAAGAGTAATGATGTTACTGGGAATATTCACGGATATTTCTAAGGTTAGGACTAATTGTTTTGATTTTTAGCGAGGGAGGGATCTAAGGTATCTAGTCAAGTATAAACAATAAAATTGCAGTTCCAAATTTTACTATCCCTGTATATTAGGTTAAGACAAACTTTCAGTTAGGGGGGATTTAATTTCACAATCTAGAGAGATTCTTTGGCTTTTTTTTAGGATCACTGTAATTTCCCAAAAAGTTGCTTAATCCATATATTGCAAGACTTGAATAAAATTTAATTTTTTCTTTATAAGTAATTAATTTTTATTAATCAATTTTTAAGTGAATCTGAAGAATAGCCACAACAAGATAGCTATTAGAAATTAAGGTAGTTACAGTAGAAAGAAAAGTCTTTAAAAATTCATAGTTCAGCATGACAGAATCAGTATTACAGTCTTCCGAAACGCGATCGCGTTCCACAATCCAACCTCAAATTATAATTCGCCGTTTAGTGTGGAAAATTGCGATCGCAACTCTGTTACTAATGGCGGTAGGCAGTGCTACAAGAGTCATGAATGCAGGTTTAGCCTGTCCCGATTGGCCATTGTGTTATGGTCAGCTTGTGCCTACTCGACAAATGAACCTACAAGTCTTTTTAGAGTGGTTTCACCGTCTGGATGCTGCTTTAATTGGGTTTAGTGCGATCGCATTAACTGGCTTGTCTTGGTGGTGGCGCAAAGAATTACCCAACTGGCTACCTTGGGCTGCAACTTTTGCTTTATTCCTGATTATCTTTCAAGGTATTCTAGGGGGACTTACAGTAACTCAACTGTTACGCTTTGATATCGTTACCGCCCATCTAGGTACAGCACTACTCTTTTTTGGCACTTTAATTGTCATTGGGACGACCCTAACTTCTTTCACTCCATCTCCCGATCACTCCATTACCTCATCTCTAAAATGGTGGGGGATGGCTGCTGCAATTTTGGTTTATCTTCAGAGTTTGATCGGTGGTTTAGTAGGTTCTCGTTGGGCTTTACATCAGTGTTTTGGTGGTTTTCAACTCTGTAATGTGATGAATAGTCATATTATTGGAGTCTTTCCCCCGACTATTGCGACTCTTATCCTAGTGTGGTTAGCTTGGCGTAATCCTGAATTATCCCCAGCATTAAGGAGATTAGCTACTGTTGCTGCTGGTTTAGTCACTTTACAGATTATCCTGGGCATTGCTACTTTTAGATTGCACCTACAGGTTGAACCTCTCACTGTCACCCACCAAGCAGTAGGAGCAAGTTTATTGGGAGTTTTAGTTGCTTTTACAGTGTTAGCAATACGAGAAACCACAAGTTATCAACAATACTGCAATACAGAAATAAAAAACTAAAGCTTAAAAATCAACCTCTTGACTGGAAAACTGCGCTCTAATGCAGATGTCAACGCTTAAATATCAATCAAATTTGGGAAAATTAATATGATCGGCAGTAATATAGCCAGTCAACAGTACAATTTACTAGATACTGTTAAAAACTACTACCAACTAACCAAGCCTCGGATTATCCCCTTACTATTAATCACTACGGCTGCGGCAATGGCGATCGCATCAGAAGGGAGAATCGATCCTGTCTTATTACTAATTACCCTATTAGGGGGAACATTAGCAGCAGCTTCCGCCCAAGTCATGAATTGCATTTATGACCGCGATATTGACTATACTATGGTGCGTACTCGTAAACGTCCCATCCCTTCTGGAGCTATTCAACCCCGACACGCCCTCATCTTCGCCATTATTCTCGGTATTTTATCCTTTTCTGTCTTAGCAGTTTTCGTTAATTTACTAGCTGCTAGTCTAGCTATGTCGGGGATCGGTGTTTATATGCTGATTTATACCCACTGGCTAAAACGTCACACTACTCAAAACATCGTAATCGGTGGTGCTGCTGGTGCAATTCCGCCTCTGGTGGGTTGGGCTGCGGTAACGGGAGATTTAAGCATTACTCCCTGGATATTATTCGTCCTGATCTTTCTCTGGACTCCTCCCCATTTCTGGGCTTTAGCTTTAATGATTAAAGACGATTATGCCCAAGTAGGCATACCCATGTTACCTGTAGTGGACGGAGAAGTAGTAACAGCGAATCAAATCTGGATTTATAGCTGGTTAACTGTAACTTGTAGTCTTCTATTGGTATTTCCTTTAAATGCATCGGGAATTTTGTATAGTGCGATCGCGCTTTATTTGGGATACTATTTATTACGCAAGTCTTGGCAACTAAAACAAAATCCCACCGATAAGCAACTAGCCCGTGGTCTGTTTAAATATTCTATTGTCTATATGATGTTGCTTTGTGCAGCAATGGTTATAGACAGTCTGCCTATCTTTAATGGGCTTTTTGGCTAAATCTTGTTAATTTAGAACAGCAATTCTCATTGTGAAACAAGTTTACGCCATAGAGAGGAAGCCCCATAATCTTTAATAATTTTGTTAAACCCTTGCACGACAAGGGTTTTTATGTCATAAAATCTTAAAATGAGAATTGCTGACCACTATCCGTAAAGGAAAAATCCTGTAATCCCTCAAAATAATTAGTTAAACCTGCTTCAAAAATATTATTAGGACTTTCAAATACTAATTCTCTGGTTTCATTTTCCCTGAGAATAAGAATTTGATTATTATTTTTAATGTCCGTATTATTATTTCCGAAAACATAAGTGGTTTGCTGATTTTTTTGATTAGCTACTACCTCATGATTTTCCCATAGTGAAGAACCAGCAACTCCGTTATCTAATATGGGTAAAATAAAGTTATCAATATCGAAGTTGGGATTGGTTAACTCTGCTCCAGTTAATTCTGTCCCTTGGTTACTTACTTCCTCAATCAAACTCAGTTCAAACTGGATATTTTGATGAATGGTTTGTTCAATAATATTATTATTACTATCTAGGAAACTTTCTTGAAAAATAAATTGAACTGGAGGTGAATCTGATGAATTTTCTGGTAATTCTCTAGTAAAATCTTCATCTAAGAAAATAAAAGTAGCGAGACTTTGCTCTAATTCCTGAACAATATTATTATCACTGCCTAAAACTCTAACATCTTGAACACCCAATTGAACAGAATCAATAAGGTTATCCCGAGCAAAATTTTCTAAAAAATTATCAAAACTTCTATTGCCATCCAACACATAATCTGGGTTGAACCCAAACTTACTGTACCCAGATATATCGTATATTCTTTGTTCAGAATAAAAATCTAAACTATTATCATTTCCCTCAACATATGCTTGTTGGTTAGTAAACTGAACAGCTTCTAGAACCCCATCATTGTTAATAAATTCATTAAAATCTAAGCTAAAATTATTGTTGTCAGTGGCTAGGGAGCTTGATTGGGCATAGTTAGGAGAAAAGAAAGGAAAATCTGTCGTAGTTTGATGAATATTTTGAGAGACTTGATTATTAATTCCGATGTCACTATCTGTTTGAATAAAACTCTGAATACCTGCTGTATGTTCGAAATCAGGAAATTTTAGAACATAGATAATAATATCTTGATTGATGACTTGTTTAACATAATTACCATCACCTTCAGGGATATCAACTTCCTGGATTACAAGTTGAGGAATTGCATTTTGAGCTAAAGACGTAATCGCTTTTTTATCTCGTTTAGCGTTCAGCATGAAGTCTAAAGTATTACCTTCACTCTCTACTGGACGGTAAAAATATTTCCATTCCTCATTTACTTTGATATTGGGCTCATCAACTTTCCCAGCATTATTAGTTGGTTTGAGATAACGGCGAGTTATTTTCTCGATTTCTGGCGAATAAGTATCAATCCAACTCCGAATAGTAGAGTGTTCCAGCTTCAGACCTCTTTCTAACCTCATTGACTCCAAATTCTGATAAATCAGAGGGTATCTAAGATCCCAACGAATGTTGAGCCCAATATCTTTTTGAAAATGCTGCCATTTAGAAGGTTGTTGAAGATTCATCAGAAGGATAGAAGTGGTCAGTTATATCAATGAATTTTATTATACTACAAAATGACTCACATTTTTGGCTACAGAGCCACATTGAGATGTAAGGCTAAGGAACTTGTTATGTAGCAGCAATTCTTCTGCTTGAACCCTCAACGTAAAAAAATATAGTCAACTAAAGTTACTACCTGTAACCATGTATTTATATCGATGTATTTAGAGAGAAGCAATCACCCTCGTAAACATGGGTGATTGCTATTTTTGTAGTAAGTATTAATTACTTATTCTTTATTTAAGACAAACCTAACTCCAAACTCTAAATTCCGAACTCAGTTAGTTAGACTCTTGGGGAACAAAATTGAGAGAAACCCCATTCATACAATAGCGTTGACCAGTAGGACGAGGACCATCGCTGAAAACATGACCTAAATGTCCGCCACAACGACTACAATGAACTTCAGTTCTGACCATAAAGAGAGAACGATCTACAGAAGTTTCTATCGCACCTTCGATGGGAGCATAAAAACTAGGCCATCCTGTACCACTGTTGTACTTAGTTTCTGAGGTAAAGAGAGGCTGTCCGCAGCCAGCACATTTGTAAATTCCCTTCTCATAGACTTTATCGAGAGGGCTTGTACCAGCCCTTTCCGTACCATGTTTTCTTAAGACACGGTATTGTTCAGGAGTCAGGCTTTCTTGCCATTCCTTATCGGTTTTGGTGATTTCAAACTGTTCTTTTGATGCTGCCATGAGAAATATAAAGTTTTTGTAACTACTAATTATTATGACGAGAAATTAAGTTTAATGACATCTAACCAACACAAAGTCAAATTATCAGTCAGTAACTTGAACTGAGGGGCATCATCCCCAAATATTATTAATAAATACGAGTTTGGAAGAGAAATTTAGGTTACTTCAACATCTTTGCTACACGACCTAGTTATACAGTCTTTCATGGTTCCAATCTTGCCCAATTTGAATTGTAATATCAGAACCTAAGACTCCCGTACTTTCTACTAAAACTTCTCCTATTCCCAAAGTTGCACGAATAATATTCGCAGCATTGCGATCGCCTGATTGAGCTACAATTCTGGTAGTGGTTGGAGCGTCTAACCGAGAATTACTGATATAAGCTCGATGATAACCAGCTTCTTTCAAACTATTTAGCATCTCCTGTGCCAGAGTGTCATCCTCTAAGCTGTTTTGAATCGCTATTCTAAGACGAGAATAATCCCGTGGTTGCCAATTAGAAGCATCAGATACGGGCAAATCAAAATGTTGGTGGGCTATCTTTTGAATTTTATAGTTATTAGGTAGCCAATAACTGACTTCGTTTTTACCATCACCGCTAAAATTTCCAGGAAGCATTAGCATCTGCACATCGGAACGTTCGGTTTTAGAGGCAAAATTCCCCAACGCCATTAACTCTTTAACAGTTAAGTTAGTATCCAAGTGAGATTGAATTACAGAGAGAATCTTGGGTATTTTAACAATAGTAGCTGGTTTCATCGCCTGTTCTACTACAGAACGCATTAACATCTGCTGTCTTTGTACCCTAGAGATATCCCCATAAGCATCGTAGCGAAATCGTAAAAATTGAACTGCTTTATCCCCGTCTAGCTGTTGCTTCCCTTTTTTGAGATTGATATAAAGGTGCTGACTGAAATCGTTATATTTCATGTCTTTAGGAACATTAACTATTACACCGCCTAAAGCATCAATTAACTTCTCTATTCCTTGAACATTAACTCGCACATAACGATCGACGCTAACTCCCCCAAGAAGTTTACTTACTGCTGCCGCCGTAAGAGCAGGACCCTCATATAGATTAGCATGATTAATTTTTCTAGTACCATATCTTTCTAGGTACACTTGAGTATCTCTAGGAATAGAGAGTACGGATAATTTTTCTTGAATCGGATCGAAACGTAACAACAACATAGTGTCGCTCAATCCTTCAAAAGAATTTACCAGGGCATGATATCCTAAATCCTCGTCGGCAGGTCGATCTGTTAAATCGGAAGTTAGTACCTTGATTCCCAAAACCAAAACATTAACAGGACGGGATAATTCTGGTATGTTAAGCTTCTTATAAGCAACAGTCTCTTCTTGACTAAAAACCGCTTCTTCTTCTGGAGTCAACTTTGCTTGTTGTAGTATAGAAGTCTCAGAAAGAGTAACCGCTAGTAACGCTCCAGCAGCAGCCGACATTACAGATACTATCGTTAAGCCTAGCCCAATCAGCATATTTTTCTTGCCATTGCGCTTCTTGGAACGATACATCTGGGAAATAGGTCTTTTTTTAGAGGGAAGGGGTCGATAGGCTTTTTTGACTGTCACAAGAACCTCACAAGATAAAACGTAAATACTAAAAAATATTAAGTATATATACGCAATTTTAAGGGTAATCTAGACCTTAAAAAAGTTCTATTTATACTTACGTCCAATTTTATTAGCAACTTGAGTAAATAAGGGTAAGTACGGAGATTTTCCTGTTCTTAACCGAAACATCAAGCCTAGACAAATTAGAAAGTAGCCACTGGTTAGTAAAGTGTTAGCATATAATAGCCGAAAAGCTAACATTTCTGAAGCCTGAGCAGCACCGAGCAATAAAGAAATGTATCCTGTCAGCCACAGGAATACTAACACCAAAGATAATCGACTAGTTTTTTGTTGTTCTACATTACCTGTTCCTCGATATAACGTCCAAAAAGCAGGAATGATTCCGATTACGGGTAATAAATAAATCCACAGTTGTGACTGTTTTTCTTGTTTTTTAAGCAAAGAATTTCTATACTCCATTACTTTAAGCTACTTTAAGCGATCGCGCTTTCAATTGAATCTGATGAAACAAGACATTACAGCTCAAGACATTACAGCTATTGTGTTAGCTGGGGGACAAAGTTCTCGAATGGGACAGGATAAAGCTCTACTTCCTAGAGGAAAGCAAACTTTACTTGCTTACGTCTGTACTGTAGCTGAAGAATCAGCAAATTGTGTTTATGTTGTAACGCCTTGGACGGAAAAATATCAAGATATTATCCCTAACTTTTGTAAATTAATCAAAGAAAATCTGGTTTGTCCTGAAGCTAAATCTAATTTTCCTCTGATGGGATTTTTTCAAGGATTACAACAAGTAATGACTCCCTGGATTTTACTTTTAGCTTGTGACTTACCTAATATTGACTCTCAAACTATTACTGGATGGTATCCTTATCTGACTCAAGCCCCTCAAGATGCGATCTCGGCTTTGCCGAGGCGCGAAGCGATCGCAATTTTACCCCGTCATGCCAAAGGTTGGGAGCCTCTTTGTGGTTTCTATCGCCGTAGTTGTCAAGCTTCCCTAGAAAACTACCTCAACCATGGAGGTAAATCCTTTCAACAGTGGCTAGAGCAATCCTTGGTAATAGAATTAGCAGTCTGCGATAACTCTGTTCTATTTAACTGTAACACCCCAGAAGACTGGTACAAAATTGCTTCCACTAAAAATTCATAAAAGCTTTATTTCTACAGTATCAATTGGCTATTTATTAATAAATAGCTTTTGATTTTCTCGTGATAAATACTTAAGTGAAATTATCATTTATATTTCTTGTGGACTCTTACTAGAATAGACAGGAGTCAACAAATATCTATTTAAAGCTGTGGACAATAATAATAAATCAGTTAATATTGCCAATATAATATTTCATTACCTTAATTCATGAATTCATGGAAGATAACAGCTATTGCTGATAAACATTTTTCCAATCAAATAAAAAATTATAATTCCGTACTGTAAAGTTTTATTTTTAAATTAAACTTTTCTGAATATTTGGGAATATTGATTTTCAGACCAAAATTGATATTAATAATTTTAATTTGTCAGGCTCAAAGCCCAACAAAATGTAATCAACAAAAAGTAAACAATGAAAGTAAACCATGTTAGATGTCGAACAAAAAACTGAATATACGAATATAAGTTTAAAAGAGTTATTTGCTCAGCTACAAGAATTTAAAAAAGTATCTTTTAGTGGTAGCTTACACCTTAAAATCGATAATAATCAAAGCTGGCTCTTCTTTCTTCGCTTAGGACATTTAAGTTTGCCTGGTGGCAGTAATTCAGGAGAGCGGTGGTGCCGATATTCAAAGTTATTTTGTCCTAACTTGAAAAATACCCAGATCCAGTCTCTAGCCTTAGAACAGGAGTTGCGCGAGCAGTATAATATCTTAGCCAAGTTGCTGAGTCAGGGTTTGATTGAACGACAACAATTAGCTGCTTTGATAGCAAATGTTACTACAGAGATTCTGTTTGATTTAATTCAGTTGTGTCAAATCGGTGGTAATAGCTTGTCATATAAGGTTATTCCTGATGATCCTAATAGCAAGCTTATCTCTCTCTTACCCTTGGTTGAGATTGCACCTATTCTCAAACAAGCCTTACAGGGATGGCAACAATGGCAAAATGAGGGTTTAGCAACTTATTCGCCAAATCTATTTCCTATTATTAAACAGCCAGCTATTCTCAAAGCTCAGAGTCTCTCTAGTACCCAGAAATCAACTATTTCTCTAATTAATGGTATCCAAAGCTTGCGGGATTTAGCAGTCAAAAGTAATGTGGAAATCGTTTTTTTAACAAAGTCTCTGCTACCTTTAGTCAAGCTAGGAGCAATTTCCTTTTCCCCAGTACCAATTCCGAGGAAAAGTGATATTTCTAAAGCGGGTGACAATAGCTCAGTTGCTACCTCTTCAGAGAAGGAAATCTTAGTAGCTTGTGTAGATGATAGTCCCTTAGCTTGCCAAGCTCTAGAGAAAATAATTTGCTCCCACGGTTATCGTTTCGTAGGCATTCAAAATTCCTTAAAAGCGCTTCCCTTGTTTTTGAAAAGCAAGCCCAACATCATCTTTTTGGATCTAATAATGCCGATAACCAATGGTTATGAGCTTTGTGCCCAAATCCGCAAAACTCCTAGCCTTAAAGATGTGCCAGTGGTCATTTTAACAGGTAGAGATGGTTTAGTGGATCGGATGAGAGCCAAAATGGTCGGTTCAACTGACTTTCTATCTAAACCTGTAGAAGCAGAGGAAGTACTCAAAGTAATGAACAAACATTTGATCAAGACTTAACCATTAACTTAATCATTAACTTAAACAGTAGAAATAGAAATGAGCCAAATACTTTTAGTTGAAGATAGTCAAGCAGAAGCCGAAAAGTTAACCCGTTATTTACAAAAGCAAAGATTATCAGTTTTAAGAGTCACTAGCGGTGAAGAAGCGGAATTGAGACTAAGACAGGAAAAACCTGCTCTGATCTTGTTAGATGTAATTTTACCGGGGCAAAGCGGGTTTGAACTTTGTCGCAAGTTAAAAGAAAATCCAGAAACCCAAAAGATACCAGTGGTGATTTGTTCAACTAAAGATAAAGAGATCGATAAGACATGGGCAAATATGAGCGGGGCTGATGCTTATATAACAAAGCCAGTCAATGAAGCAACCTTGCAGCAAACAATTAATCAGTTTATTGGCTAAGGAGAATTAGAGAAAGTGATACAAGTAGCAGAAAGTATCTCTACACTCGAAAGTAACAACCAATTTCTCCAGCTTCAAGCTGGTCCACAGCAAGAGGGTCAGCGATTTTTGCGATTCTCCCTAACTCCAGAAGTGGATGGCTTACTCCCCTTGGCTGATTTGCAAGAGGTTAAGAACCTTGCTCTCAAAAATATATTGCCAGTACCGCAGATGGCAAAGTCGATGCTGGGAATTATCAATTGGCGAGGTAAGGCAATCTGGATTGTAGATTTAGCCAATTTATGGGGAGCTTGTCACTGGTGTCAACGAGAGCCTATACCTGATTCTGGTATGGCAATTTTGGTTCAATGGAAAGAAGAAACTATCGGGTTATTGATTGAGGAAGTTAAGACTATTGAAAT
>JASJEK010000186.1 GCA_030064915.1 Xenococcaceae cyanobacterium MO_234.B1 | reverse complement strand
TGCTAACAGTTTCCGACACGCGAACCGAAGCTGATGATAAATCGGGCAAAATATTAGTAGATAACTTAACCACAACAGGACATTCTTTAGCAGAAAAAACCATTGTTCCCGATAACATTTACCAACTGTAATTTCCTAGTGTACTTAAAATTTTACTATATGTTCACCTGATGAGCTAAATTAACAGATATCTAAAGTCAAGTCCAATGGAGGGATTAATGGTTACATTAGAAGATGCCAGAAGAGTAATTAGTGCAGCCGAAAAAAAAGCACTCGAAATTGGTCAACCAATGAATATAGCAGTAGTGGATGGGGGAGGAAATCTGGTAGCCCATGTACGAATGGATGGGGCTTGGATCGGAAGTATCGATATCTCGATTAAAAAAGCCTATACTTCGCGGGCGTTCAATCTGGCGACTAAAGATTTAGCCGAACAGAGTCAATCAGGAGGACAATTTTTTGGGATTCATGCCTCTAACAATGGCTTTCATCATGATTTTTGCTGGAGGAATACCCCTTTACAGTGAGGGACAAGTAGTGGGGGGAATTGGAGTAAGTGGGGGGTCGGGAGAGCAAGACCATGCCGTAGCCGAAGCTGGAGCCGCCCTATTTTAATTGTTGAAAACATCATTAGCATCATAATCCTCCAATCTGGATAGAAAACCATTGGCTACTCTTTAGGGTTTCTTTTTGTCCAAATCCCCAAAAGACTTACTGTGACAATGCCAAATAATAACCCTGGTTCGGGTACAGAAGTAGGTGAACTAGCAAAGCCAAAGAAAATGACCCCTGGATTCGTTCCTACCAATTCCCAAGTACCATCTGTGAGATTAAAGCGAGCAATTCCCCCCAATCGCTCAGAAGGGGTATCAGGATCGTTATCAGAGTCAATAAAATTAACATTGCCGAATAAAGTATCAAAAGACCCATCCTGATTCGTATCCACCCCAGTCAGTGCAGCAAATCCACTGTAGATAGAGCGATCGCCAGAAGTAACAGCTCCTACCGAACCGATAACCGCCGCCTCTCCCGTCTCAGGGTTAAAGTTAATTAAGCTATTGGTATCGAGATCCACGCCGTAAAGTTGATTTTCGACCGAACCAAGACTAATAATAAAAGGCTCTGCTGTTCCTAGTGGCGTTCCTCGCGTCTCATCGATCGCATCTCCGACCGCCGTTGCGCTTCCTTTGGGAGTTGCCATCCCCGTGGCCTCAAGGGCATGAATTTGCTGTGTGTTGCCATTGCTATCAAAGGGGATGAGAAATCCACGCTGATCATCGAGAATGTCAAAACCGGTACTACTTAGTCCATTTGCACTACCAATCGGCGTTAAATTAGCCGTCAATGGATCGACCTCTACCAATTGTCCTTCTTCCGACACAAAACCGAGCAACCGTGGATCCACTGTTCCAGCAAGGGCTGGAGGAAGACCGGTTGTTTCAGTGGATACTGGGGTAGCTATCCCCGTACTAGAGTCAATGGCATAGATAAAGTTTTCCCGAAGATCATCATGATCACCAGGTACAGCAGGGATTAAACGCTGTCCTGAAGCTAAAATTGTGGCAGCTTGAGCTTGACCGACTGATAAAAGTAATCCTATCGCTATGACGACAGACTTACTAGCTGTCCGTCTGGTAAAAATGTGATTCATAACTGTCTAACCTCTTGTAATAAAACTTTTACTTTTTCCTAGTACCATCAGTGAAACCAATCCTAGTCCTAAAAAGCTTATGGGTTCGGGTACTTGACTGGCAATCATCGGTTGTCCGAATTCATCCCCTGCTGCTGGGTCGTCTAATAATTCGGCAGTGGTTCGGGTAAAGAATGCCACATCTAAATGACGACCAAAACCAATTTCTAAATCGGGAAAATCATTGCCCCAGTCGGTTAAATGAACGTGAGGAATCGCAACACCGTCTGACCCGATGGGTGCAGCCGACCAAAAATTCAACCCCTCAGCCAACCCATTAGCTTCGTCAATTAACACATACTCCCCAAGATCAATACCATTTGGTTCGTCAAAAAAGCCATCCTGCAAAATTGTCCCCGTTTTTGTGTCGAAATTGAAATTAAAGTCGGGATAGGTCAAATGATTATCGATAAATTCTTTGATGAGATTGCCCTCTGGGTCAAAAAAGGCAATGTCAAAGGATTCAAGATTATCCTTTCTAACAATGCCATTGTCATAATCTTTGGTCTCATCATAGCTAAATGAACCCTCAGCCCGATAACCAAGGATTTGTCCCGTCCATGAAAGTTGGAAGGTGACAGCTTGGGCTGGACTTTCTGTCCAAAAAACTAGACTACTCAAAGCTCCAAACACTGATAACGCAATACTTTGTCGAAAATCGAACATCTTCAATCTCCGAAAATAAACAATCTAATGATAATCATTTTCACTTGCTCAGTAAAGTTTAATATTGTGAGAGAAATTATTGTTAAAAAATCTAAAGAAGCTTCAGTTGCTGGCTAGCAGGGTTTAACCCAAGAACTGCCGAGTTCTGATACCAAGTCTGGTTATCATAGATTACTTGTGAAGGGAGGCAAGAGGCAAAAGAAAGAATCATTAAGTCTCCTTTTAAAAGGTCATTTGGTATGACCCTATATCGAGTCGTTCAAAGAGCGATCGCTAATTACCTTAGGGACTTGCGCTTTATTAAAATACCAGCCTTTTAACTAATTCATTTAACTGTTAGGCTCTTACTGCTGACTGATGAAGGCTGGTATTTTAATTTTTTGCTCCTTCCTTACAGTAGTAAAGATACTTTTTGCTTGTTAATTACCAAATCCTTTTTTACTGCCATAGTAAACTGTTTTAAACTCTAAGCTATCGCTATAGGGGCTATAAAGGGTATAAGTAGCCTTTCCTAATTCTCTGCCGACATTTCCTACTCCCACAACTCTTCTTTTAGGTGCGGTAATAGTTTGCACGGGATGCGGTTGATCTAAAGTCATCACCGAACTATTTACCGAACCTCCTTGTAGCTGATATTCAAATACTTGACCCGAACGACCACAAAAGAGATGATTTGCCTGAACTCTCTGCAAGCGGTCTAGCATTTGCCAGGGTGGAGTTTGGGGAGTTAACTCATCACTGACGCTAATGGTGCTACCGTGAATTAACAAACAATCCAATTCAAAGAAGCCAAAGTGACAGTTGCGTAACCACTGTACGGTTTCGCGAGATAGAGAATCCCAAAGTAGTTTAGCGGTTTCCTTGCCAAAGCGAGCGATTAATTCTGTCGGTTCTGCTGTCGAACCCAAACCGTGTAAGGCAAAGCATTGTTCTTCCCACCAGCCGATGCATACTTGGGGTTCTAATTCTCCTGGTAACGGGTTTTGAATTCGTTTAATTACTTTTTCGCTATCTGGGTTAGCTGCTACGATATCGCCCAAAATATACAATTGTTCGACCTTAACACGCTGGCGTTTGATATCTGCCAATACTGCTTCGTAAGCTGCGATATTTCCTTCAATTCCGCTTAAAATTGCCCACATTGATTTTCAATTTAAATTTTTAAGTAATTTAATTTACCTCTCACAAACATGAGTCGGATCGTCCGCTTTTTCAGCAAATTCTAAGCCTCTAGCTAAGCGCCAAGCAAAAATCGGCGGTAAACCAGCATCTAAGATGGCAGCGCAGGTTGTTTGATAATCATACTCTACTTCTCGCAAGTTTACAGCAGTTGTCTCCGTGTCATAGATAACATAGGTAGCATTGGGACGACCATGACGGGGTTCGCCTACCGAACCGACATTAATAATTCGTTTCAGGGGAGTATTAAAACTAACAGTAGGTTGTTCGTTTTTACTGGGTTGATGAACGGTTACCTGTAATTGTCCAGAATCTAGGGTGCGAACGTAGGGAACGTGGGTATGTCCGCAAAATAATATATCTGCATCACTGGAAAGGACTCTTTCTAAAGCAGTAAAAGCATCCATTTCGGGTAATAAATATTCGTGGTTGCTATTAGGACTACCATGTACGAAACAGAGATTATCTTCCTTATAAGTATGGGGTAGTTGGGCTAAATATTCCCTAACTTCGGGGTTTACTTGTTTATTTGTCCATTCGTGGGCGATTTTACCTCTCTTTTCAGCCAACAGGGAAGGATAACTACATTCACAAGCGTTGAGTCCTTCTACAATATCTTCATCCCAACAACCCTGTACGGTGGGAATATCTAAAGAACGAATTTGTTCGACTACTGCATTGGGATAAGGACCATAACCCACTAAATCGCCGAGACAATAAATCTTTTCGGCTTGTTGTTGGTCAATATCCAGTAAAACTGCATCTAAAGCTGCATAATTACCATGAATACAGGACATTACTGCTATTTTCATACTGCTTCTAATTCCGTTGCTAAAGATTCTTTTACTTGTTGTTGGTAATAATTAATTGCCGATTCGCTCACGCAGCAATCTCGGACTGTTTGAGCAATTTCAGCTTTGTCTAAGTTATTACCTACTATTTCAAAACCACTCTTGCGATCTGGTTTACCATTTAACCAACGAGGTAAATTTAAGGGTTTAAATTCTAATTCCGATTTCCCTGGTGTAAAGTCACCATAATAAATTTGTCCGTCTACTAAATCGAAGATTCCCTTTGCCCGAACCACCTCACCATATGCACCTTGGGTAAGTTCCAGCCAAAAAGTAGCCAGGCTGTCAAAATCTAAGATTTCCCCCGTCAAAACTCCCCGATGAATCTGTAAGGCTTTAGTTGGCTTAGTGATGTTATTTCCTGGAATAATTTCATCCGCCCAAGTCTCTAATTCTGTACTATCTATATCGCCTGGGATGATCGCTACTCGATGAGAGTTAAAATTTTGCAGTAAAGGTTCAATTCCTGCTAAATCTAAATACCACGGAATTTCCAGATAAGTAATGGTTTTGTCTAATTCCGCTTCTTCTCCTGTCTGATAAAGCTTCAGTTGGGGATATTCACTTTGCAGGTATGTGGCATCGATGGGTACAGAATCAGTTTTGGGACTGAAATAGCCTACAGGTCGATCTGCTTGGGCTAGTTGTTGACGAATCCAGTGGGTTTTACCCGCACCAGGGGGACTGGCTACAGCGATAATCATAACAAAAGTTTTTGATAACGATTATCATTATATCCAAAACTCGAAAGTATATTGTCGGAGAATTTAACTAAGTGCGATCGCCTATTGATTGTTGTCTAGTAGCGATCGCGGTAAAAGCTTTAAGCAGTATCTTATTAAACTATATTTATATTGCCACAAACACTTTTTATCTTTGATAGTTTATGATAATGGTTATCATTATTTAAATCCATTAAGATGTTCTTTCATTTATTCAAAAAGTCCAAAATTGATTTCTTAAAAAGCTCTCTAATTAGCTCCTTCACCTATTTAAGTGTGATCGCTTGTAATACAGCAACTACCCCCCCAACAAATTCCAGTTCCAAGATTGTCACTACTTTTCTACCAGTTCATTTGTTTACGAAAGCTGTGGTAGGAGATACAGGACAAGTAGATATTTTGATTTCCCCTGGTATGGAGGTACATGACTATCAAACCACCCCAGACGATGCCAAACTGTTAGCACAAGCAGATGTATTAGTGGAAAACGGCTTGGGTATGGAAGAGTTTTTATCGGGTTTAATAGCCAATGCAGGTAACTCCAAGCTTCAGCAAATTAATGCTAGTGAAGGGATCAAAGTAATAGAAGAGGAACACGAGAAACACGAACACGAAGAGGAAGAACACCGACATCATGACGAACACGAACACGAAGAGGAAGAACACGGACATCACCATGAAGAGGGAGATCCTCACGTTTGGTTAGATCCAGTATTAGCACAACAACAGGTAGGGAATATTAGAGACGCTTTAATCGAGATCTACCCCAGTAATGCAGATAGTTATCGTAGCAATGCAGATGCTTATATTCAACAACTACAACAGCTAGACAATGAATTTCAACAAACATTAGCACCAGTAAAAGGTTGCAAATTTATTACTTTTCACGATGCTTTCGCCTATTTAGCACGACGCTACGGACTCCAACAAGAAGCGATAGTAGAGATTCCTGAAGATAGTATTACTCCTAAAAATATCCAACGAGTACAACAAGTAGCTAATCGATATCAAGTTAAAGCCTTACTCACCGAACCAGGAATTCAAGACAAACGGGTTCAACAGATATCCCGTGACTTAAATCTAACGTTAGAAGCGATCGATCCTCTAGAGTCAGGAGAAACCGATCCCCAATATTATTTTCAAGCGATGGGTCGGAATTTAGAGGCGTTGGCAAGAGCTTGCAGCTAGGGGCGATTCCCATCACGCGAATCGCCCCTACATTAAGTAATAAGTTTTTCTTCTTCCTCTGGATCCTTTTTGAATCAATTTAGTAAATTCAATGCACCAAAATTTATCTGTCAGTCAACCCATTGTTACAGTTAGAAATCTATCCCTGATGCGTGGGGAATACTTAGCGGTAGATAATGTCTCTTTTGAACTATTATCAGGGACTCATACAGCGATTATTGGTCCAAATGGTGCGGGGAAGAGTACCTTGATTAAATCTATCTTAGGTTTGGTTGAAGCGCACTCAGGTAAAATTAGATTGTTTGATGGTACTGGTAAACAGTTAACGGGATTAAAACAAGAAGTTGGCTATATTCCGCAAAAATTTCCCTTTGAACGCACTTTTCCGTTAACAGTATCGGAGTTAGTTGGTTTGGGCTTAAATAACAAACAGTGGTGGTACGACCGTAAACGTAAACGAAAGAGAATCGATCAAGCCTTAGAACAAGTTCATCTAACAAAACAAGCCCAACAAAAAATTGGGACTCTTAGCGGAGGAGAATTAAAACGGGTTCTATTAGCTTATTGTTTAGTCGTTCCCCGTCGGCTTTTAGTTCTCGATGAAGCCTTAGCGGGAGTGGATGCTACAGGAGAAATGGAATTTGCCGCTTTACTCAACAACCTCAAACAAGAACACAACTGGACGATTTTGGAAGTTTCCCACGATTTAGATTTAGTTAGTAAATATTGCGACTTGGTTATCTGTTTAAATCGTCGTTTAATGTATCAAGGTTCGCCCTCAACCACTCTCACGCCAGAAAATCTCTTACAAGTATACGGTGCTTTAGTTAGTCCACGGACATATCAAGCTGCCGAGGAAGCCTCGGCAGTCTTGTCCTCTACCTGTCATCATCATGAACCTAGCAGACTTCCTGAGTCTTTTTAGTTTACCCTTTATGCAACGGGCGGTACTGGGTGGTGTGCTGTTGGGTGTTTTAGGGGGAATTTTAGGTAGCTTTTTAATCTTGCGTCGTCTCTCTTTATTTGGGGATACGGTAGGACATTCAGCAATGCTGGGAGTAGTTTTAGCTGCGTTACTGGAACTTCCTGCTACTGGGACGTTAATTGGTTTTACTGTTGCTTTTGGTTTGGGAGTTATTTATTTAATTGACAGAACCGATTTGGGTAGCGATACAGTTTTGTGCATTTCCCTATCAGGTTCAATTGCTTTGGGGACAATTGGCTTTAGTTATTTAAAGGGATATCGGGGTAATTTGTTATCGATTTTATTTGGAGATATTCTAGCGATTAGTAATACCGATTTAATTTTATTATTTTTACTCTTAGCCGTAACTTTAGCTTGGATAATTATCAGTTTACCAGAACAAATATTACTTACCCTCAACAGGGATTTAGCCCTAGTCAAAGGAGTACCCGTTCGCAACCATCGCTATTTTTTTATCGTGCTTTTATCAATCACTATTGCCCTAACTATTCGGGCAGTTGGTATTCTTCTGGTCAATGGTTTTCTAGTGATTCCTGCTGCAACTGCGAGATTAATTTGTCAGCAGTTTGTCCCGTTTTTAGCTACTGCTGCGGGGATAGGTGCGTTGAGTGGGGTAATGGGAATGATTATTTCTGGCGCGATTGACCTACCTAGTGGTCCGAGTATTGTTTTGGTTCAGTTATTTGGGTTTTTGGCAGTGGCTTTATGGTGTCGGCAGGGTTGAATCATTCCATATTGCCCATAAATATTTTCTATTCTATTTAATTTACACAAGCAATATATTTAATCTTGATCATTTCATCTGAATTTCAAACTTTTTAAATTAATCTATGTCACAATTAATTTAATCAAATAAATATTTTAACCAATAAAAAATCTATTTATATTTGGAATTGATTTTCTGGTTTCCCTTGGGGATTGATATTATTTTTATTTAATCAATAATTTTTTCAATATTTTATTATTTTAGGTTTGTTAACCAAAAATATCTGAATCAAGCCTATTTTATCATCAATTTTTACTTTGTTTTGGTGAACTTTGATTTTAAAACTAAACGACTCTGGTGAAAAATAATTACTATCATAATTAAAGTGAAATTACCCAACTATATCGACCTAGCTATTATTGGTGCAGGTGTTCAGGCTCTTACTTTAACTACCCACCTCTTACAAAAAAGCACTAAGCATTATCATAAATTTTTAGTTTTCGATCCAAGTCGAACTTGGATGAATCAATGGCAGCAGCAATTTGCTGCACAACAAATCCCTTATTTGCGCTCGCCAGTTGTTCATCATCCCGCTCCCCACCCCTATCAATTAAGAACCTTCGCCGAAAATAGACCTGATGAGTTATTTCCACCTTACGATAGACCAGGAACAAAGCTATTTAATGATTTTTGTCATGAAGTAATTCAGCGCTGGAACTTGGCAGATAAGATTTATCCGGCCAAAGTAATTCAGATTTTACCAACTACTAGCTATTCTCGCCCTCGGTTTCAATTAGTTTTAAATACGGGAGAAACTATTATTGTCCGTAAAGTAGTATTGGCTACTGGAAGTGGTAAAGTGCAACTTCCTGATTGGGCCGAAAAAATTACCTCAGATTACCCTCCAGATAAATTATGTCATTCCCAACAGGTAAATTTGAACCAACTTAACATAACAGGAGAAAGAATTTTAATTATTGGTGGTGGCTTGACTAGTGGACATTTAGCCAAAGGTGCCATAAATCTGGGTGCAACTGTGACCCTAATGACTAGAAAACAGTTACAGTCTAAAATCTTTGACGCTGCTCCTGGTTGGTTAGGACCAAAATACCTTAAAGACTTTCACGCCCAAACCGATTGGGATATTCGTTATGAGCAAATACAGCAAGCCCGTAATGGTGGTTCGATGACTCCTGAAATGATTCTGCAATTAAGCCGAGCAGCTAACGAGGGTAAGATAACAATCGATGAATGTTGTCAAGTGAGGGATGCACAATGGCAAGATAATCTTTGGCAAGTTTATTGTCACAATAATAGCAAGCATCAACATGGCGATTGCACATGGCTGACGGGCGACACAAGGGTTCGAGGAAACCTCGAACCACGCGCCCTTGGAAACCCAGCCGTGCCTCGCCATCAGTTTAATCGGATCTGGCTAGCTACTGGTACCAGATTCAATGCCCAAGCCCATCCCTTATTACAAAACGTACTAGAAACCTATCCCACAGAAATAGTTAATGGCTTACCTGTACTAGATGAACATTTACGTCTGCCTAAGTCCAACTTTTTTATCATGGGTGGTTTAGCTGCTTTACAAATTGGTCCTGTAGCGAGAAATATTGGTGGGGGGAAAATGGCTGTAGGGCGAATTGTACCAGCAATTGTTAAACCCAGTTGGGCGATTGAGTGATTTATTAGACTTCTTTCATTCGTCAGGTAAGAGGTAAGAGGTAAAAGGTAAAAGTTATATCCAAGCTAGAATTTAAGGATATTTGCCAGAATAAATGCTAAAAGAGACATAGTATTCTGAAATCACCGATAAATTAGCTTCTAGCTACCACATAAGCTCTTACCTCTTACCTCTTACCTAACAACACCAAGGTTTATGGGACTTATGCAAGAGGTCTATTCTAGAGCGATCTCTACTAGAACCTACTAGAAATTCAAGAGAATTGTACTATTTAACTAAATAGATTTAACCGTTATCCTTAAATACCCGTGAGTAAAACCAAAGCAGACGATCTTTGTCAGGTAAGATGTTTCAACACCGAATTAGTTAATCAAATTCGCGAAACTTTTCCTAGTGAAGATACTTTAGAGGAAATGACGGTTATCTTTGGTATTTTGGCAGACCGCTCGCGGATTAAAATACTTTATGCCCTGAGAAATGGCGATGAGCTTTGTGTCTGCGATATTGCTGCCATGTTAAATGTCAAGATTGCTACCGCTTCCCATCACTTGCGGAAAATGCGAGATTTAAAATTACTTAAATATCGTAATGACGGTAAATTAGCTTATTATTCCCTAAAAGAGCGGCGTGTAACCGATATTCTCAGCTATTCTTTGCGGGAGTTAGTATAGCTATCTTCTAAGTCCATCAACAATGGCTGTTGCTTAGTGACAGAGCTTTGCTTTTTGTGATTTATTCACCAGAAAAAAGCGATCGCTCACCCCACAATGCGATCTGCCTTCAGCAGCACTGCGTGGTCGGCTTCGCAGGCGCTGCGCGATCTGCCTTCAGCAGCGCTGCGCGGTCGCTATGTTGAAAACCTGAACTATTTTTCTAAAGTAAATCATGAAGGCACTGGTTCGGCTAGATGGGATATATGGCTCGAAATGCTTGTCATAAAAGGATTATAGAGATTTTAGATTTTAGCTCATAAGCTAAGCTTATTTAACCTGACGACGACCCAGAGCGGTTCCGGCTAAAAAGAGTCCACCCATTGCCATTAAAGCAGTGGTAGTAGACGCTTCGGGAACTGTGGTTCTTGTGGTGGTGAATTGAGCAGATATGGTTCTGGCAAAATCCCCATCTA
>JASJEK010000185.1 GCA_030064915.1 Xenococcaceae cyanobacterium MO_234.B1 | reverse complement strand
GTCGATACCTCTGTCGGGGACAAGGCTTTAGCCCTGTCTAGTCAAGTGTCGTCGAAGTAGGAAGCCCACCCCGTTCTACGGGGTGCGGTGTGTCACTTATGTTGAAAACAACTGCTTGGATTTCCATAACTCTTCTACTTATGACCTATGGGGTATTTGGTTGGCTTTATGCTTCGTGGGTTATGAAAATGATAGAGGATGAGGGTATACTACACCAAGTATTAGAAACTCAAACTACCTTAGCCATCCTTTACGGTGTTGGTACAATTTGGATACTGTTGATTGCAATCATCTTTACTGCTCCTGTGGCTTTGATGAAAATTAGCTTAAATAATTGGCTAAAATCAGACATGAAAGCCTTTTTATCGATATTTTTCGGAGCTTTAGCCTTTGCCATTATTGTTCAGTGGCTCAATTATTTTGCGAGATTTTTTGTCTTATTGGCTAGTGCTATATTGGTCAAACTAGATTTACAAACTCTGGGATTGAGTAGATGGTTATCTCAGTTTTTCTTGGCAGTAATGTGTTTAGGTAGTTTTTTTGGCGGTATTGTAGCTTTTAATTATTGGGGTTATTAACAAATTTATCCCTTGCCCCTGACGGCGATCGCACAGCGGCAATTCGTGATCAATGACCAGAGAAATTACCCCAAATCCGCTTGTTAAACCCTCTTTATAAAAGATGAATTATCGTAATCCAGCACCAACAGTAGATATTATTATTGAACTAGTTGATTTACCTCACAGACCAATTATTCTGATTGAAAGAAACAATATTCCCTATGGTTGGGCAATTCCAGGAGGATTTATTGACTATGGAGAGTCAGCAGAAACGGCGGCAATTCGCGAAGCTAAAGAGGAAGTTAGTTTAGATGTCGAGCTAGTAGAACAATTGCAAGTATATTCTGACCCCTCACGTGATGCTCGTAAACATACTATTGCGATCGCGTTTATTGCAACGGCAAAAGGAAAGCCTACTGCTGCGGATGATGCCAAAAATGTCGGCATTTTTCATCAATGGGAAATCCCTGATAATCTCTGTTTCGATCACAGTCGCATCTTACAGGATTATTGGCGATACCGTAATTATGGTATTAGACCTATATATATTAAGTAGCAAGTAGCAACGGTGCGCTACCCAGAGCGTCTTGCGCCGACGCGAGGTCGCACCGCAAGTAGCAAGTAGCAAGTTTTTTTCTAAATTATCTTTAATGTGAATTGAACCAAGTAATAAAGAACCGAACTCCGAACTCCGAATTCCGAACTCTGTTTAATGACTATGAGTTAGAGAATGGGGTACTTCTAGATTATTATTTTCCATTAAATTGCGATCGCCCATAATCTCTTGAGGTATACCATCTGCGATCACTCTTCCTTGATTTAACAAAATCACACGCTCACATACTTCTAAGATTAATTCTAAATCGTGAGAAGAAATAACTATAGTTTCGGGTGAAGCTTGGAGAAATTTAATGAGTCTGCGTCGCGCTTTTAAGTCTAAATTAGCACTGGGTTCATCGTAAAGGATAATTTGGGGTTGCATGGCTAAGACAGATGCGATCGCTACCATACATTTTTCTCCTCCAGATAGATGATGGGGAATGCGATCTATTAGGTGAGATACTCCCGTAAGAGATAAAGCAGTATTAACTCGCTCTTGGACTATTTCGGGAGATAATCCCATATTTTCTGGACCAAAAGCAATGTCATCCCTTACTGTGGGACAAAATAACTGATCGCTTGGATTTTGAAATACTAAACCTATTTCAGGACGAAATTCCCCTGGGTTAACTAGGCGAGCGCATATTTTTATCTCTCCATAAGTAGGGGTTAATATACCACAAATAGCTAAAAATAAAGTTGTTTTCCCTGCACCATTCGCCCCAATTAATCCCACCTTTTCTCTTGTAAAAATACTGAGGTTGATATCAGTTAAAACAGAATGTTCTTGATTATATTTAAAACATAAATTGGTAGCCGTGATATCGACAGTTTTTTGAGATAGTGCTTTAGTGGTGCGGGTTAACTCTTTCATTAGTTAAATATTCCCTAATTAGGATAGCTCTAGTTTTTTCAGGCACGGCAGGATAAGACAAAATTCATCTAATAGTTATTTATCTAATAGTAAAAAACAAGTCTAATCCCAATAGACCTAGTGCAATGCTTAAAGTTAATATTGTTGCTGCTAAATCTTGATAATGATTTTTATTTAGTACTAACTTTTTCTGGGATTTATTGCTAGGGGGTTGATAACCATAACCCCTTAAAATCATCGCCTGATAAATGCGAGTTGATTTTTCGTAACTCCTGACTAATAAACTGCCAATTAGTCTTGCTAAAACTTGGAGATTGCGATACTTAAAATAATGTTTATCAAATCCCCTTAACTTCATAGCTCTTTCCATGGTATTTACCATCTCTCCTACTTCTTCTAGATAGCGATAAGCCAGTAAAGTCATATCCACAATTACTTGGGGCAATCCTAGCGATCGCAATCCTTTAATAGTACTTAAAAATGGTGCAGTTCCAAATAGTACCAAACTAATAGTTAGGATACAAAAAAAACGTACCACAATTACAGCAGCAATTTGACATCCTTCCAGTTTTAAAGTCAATTCACCCCATTGGAATAATATAGTTTCTCCGATCATAAAAGGTAACAAAAATACCACAGCCAAGATAAACCAACCAGGATAACGTAAGCGAGATACTAAATAGGAAAAGGGCAAACGGGACAAGAAAAAAATAATTCCTGTGGTGATAATAATTATAGGCAATAAAATCAGGCTATGAATAAACGCGAAAGCGAAAATTAACCCCAAAAGTCCTACAATCTTGCAGTTTTGCTGCCAACGATGAATTGGCGAATCTAGATAAGCATAACGATCTATTGCTAATTTCATGATTCAACTACAACTAAGTTAATACTTTGTAAATTTAATTTAATTTAATTAACTATATATTTAGTAGTTCTGGTTTGACTTTTTCCAGGAAAGAAATCAACATAACTGTTACGGTTCCTTCAATAATTGCTTGGATACCATAACCAATTAAAGACACATAAATAGCATTTCGTTCTGTTGCTGCATCTAAATCAGGAGAGATGGTAGAGATGGCAATAGCAGCAAACAGAGTAGCCGAAAGGAGTAAGGCAAAAGCACCGCTAGCAAAGGCTAAAATTTTTGTCCACAATTCCCTTTTGCGGGAAACTTTTTCCCGTAGCTTGAATAAATGGTAAGCTGCGATCGCAGGAAGCCCCATAATGACCGTGTTTACCCCTAAAGTGGATATTCCCCCATGATTAAACATTACGGCTTGAAAAAATAAGCCAATAGGAATAGCGAGAAAAGCATAGTAACCCAAAATCGCCCCCATCATGCCATTGAGGATTAGATGAATGCTAGTGGGAGGGATGGGAATGTGAATTAGAGAGGTGACAAAAAAAGCTGCTGTTAATAGAGACGCTTTGGGAATATTAGCTTGAGGATTTGAGTCTTTCTTGATCTGTTGCAGAGCATACCAAGTGGTACCACCAGTAATAGCATAACCAGCAAGACAAACACTGGGAGGAATTAAACCGTCGGGAATGTGCATTATTGAAGTTAGTGCCTATTAGTCGATTGTTGATTACTGGGGGAGTTACGGGAGAAAAATAAAGCAGTACCAATAAAGCCCCAAATACCGGCAGCAGCCATCACAATTTTTTGTAAGGGAGTTAAATCTCTGCTAATGGACAACAATTCAATTCTAGCAACTTCTTCCTTTCCCTCATATGCAATTACTCCTTCTGTAATGGGAATACTGATAATACTACCATGTCCTGAAAGACGCACCTTAACATCCCAGTTGCCAGATATTTCTCGATCGGGAATAAAGGTAAACTGTCCTTTTTCATCCGTCATTCCCTTGAGCCAAGGAGTAGTAGGATCGTCTGGAGCATAAACCACCGCTTGTCCTTTTACCATCGGCGTACCATCATCATAAGTTGCCCGAATTATAATTGCAGCAGTTTGACCATACTCTATCTTTACTCCGTGGGCTAATACTGGTTCTACCGTAAGAGAGTTCAACCCTAGCAACAGCAAAATCTGCCAATTCTTCATCTTGTCTTTTGATCACTCCCTATTTTATTGTGATCGCCGAACAATGTCCTTCTCCTACATGACCCAAGCCTGCGATCGCATCAGTCAATTTCTGGTATTCTTCAGGAGATAATCTCTCTTGTAAATCTTGCCAGCTTAATTGTAGGTTGTTTGAGGTAGCTAAATTGGCTAGAGGCTCAAATCCTAAAGCATTTTGGTTGAGTTCATTGTCCGCTTCTGCCTCTTGATCCCCAAAGATATGATCGAAGTGAAAAGTCATTTCTACCTGGGCATTTTCATTGGACTTAACAATTCCTTTTCTGGTATCGCCGACAAATTCTCCACAAACGTATTTCGTGGGATAATTAAAACCTAGGAGAAAATCGATCTTGCGGTTAGCTTTTGTTCCTGTCCCTTCTAGTACTATTGTATAATCACCAGCAAGAGTCTGATCCATTCCCGGTAGCATCTTCCAAGATAGGGCATTATAAAAACCTTCGGGAATTTTACTTTCTTTAATTAATATGGGGTCAGCATTTTCCTCTCCTGTGGCTAAATTGATTGTTTGAGGTTCTTCAAGTAATCGAATTGCTGTTTCAGACTTGATTTGTGATTTTGCGTCAGGATTAAAACCACCTTCTATCTGATAAGCTGTGACTTCTCCTACGGTGACATCAACTCGCTCAAAATTGATTTGCCAACCATCCTTCGTCACAAAACCTTCTCGCACAAAATCTTCTCCGTTGGCAACGAGACCTAGACTACCTTGAGATTCTATAACAGTTAGGTTCGGTTTAGTATTCCCCTCTCCACTACAACCCACTAGCAATAAGGACATAAATCCTAATGTGTTACTTTTGATTAAGTTTTGTCTCATAATGTTTAACTTATGGTGCCATTGATAGGGTAAAAAAACTACTTTTTTTACTTTCTTGATTAGGATTTTTTGAGACCTCAACTACGTAATTATTGCCTACTTTCAAGATCAAACCCCTTATCAGGGATTTTGGGGATTTGTTTAGAATAATTTAACTTTTACTCCCTATTTTCCCTGGGGACTACAAGTAAAAAAAACTACGAGATGTCATTTTTTGTTAAATTGCTTACAATGCGATAGGAGAACCTACTGGTTAAATTTATAGTTTCTTTAAAATATTCATGATTAGAACCCATAATTCCAGCAGAATCTTCACCAATTTCCCGATAATCGAAGCTAAAATCAAAAAGAATTACAAATTTCTAGTCAATAATACTCACTGCCAAGTTGTGGTCTCGCAACCTAAGCTAGAAAGAGAGTGATGCTAATACACTGCATTAAACTCTGTTTAGCAACAGCCAAAGATTGTACTAAATGTACAACTAGGCTTATTTCTAGTGAATTTGACAAAATCAATTAATTGTTAGTTTTTAAAAACTGAAGGAGCAAGAGGATACTTAGATGACGCAAGCCGAACAAGTACTAGCAACTATTGCGATTCCCCAAAGTGACTGGGAAAATTTGATTGAAGAAGATCGTAATGATCTCGCCGAAGAAATAAAAACCCCACGGGCTAAAACTGTTAAATCAGCACCTCCTAAAAAAACAGGGGAAAGAGGCAGGAAAAAACCTTATACAGAAGACTCTATTCGCATATATCTTCAAGAAATTGGTCGTATTAAACTATTAAGAGCGGAAGAAGAAATTGAATTAGCTCGCAAAATTGCTGACTTGCTAGAACTCGAAAGAATCCGCGAGCGTTTAGAAAAATCTCTCGAAAGAAATATTAGTGATCAAGAGTGGGCAACAGAAGTTGCTATGGAGATTCGTCCTTTCCGTCGTCGCCTATTTTTAGGCAGAAGAGCTAAGGATAAAATGGTTCAATCCAACCTCCGTCTAGTAGTTTCTATTGCTAAAAAATATATGAATCGTGGTTTATCCTTCCAAGACTTAATTCAGGAAGGCTCTTTAGGCTTAATTAGAGCAGCCGAAAAGTTTGACCATGAAAAAGGTTATAAATTTTCTACTTATGCTACTTGGTGGATTAGACAGGCAATTACCAGAGCGATCGCCGATCAATCTCGGACAATCCGTCTTCCTGTTCACCTATATGAAACTATATCTCGGATTAAGAAAACTACTAAGATACTCTCTCAAGAAATGGGACGTAAACCCACTGAAGAAGAGATTGCAGAACGGATGGAAATGACCATCGAAAAACTGCGTTTTATTGCTAAGTCTGCCCAGTTACCCATCTCTTTAGAAACCCCTATTGGCAAGGAAGAAGACTCCCGTTTAGGAGACTTTATCGAAGCTGACGGAGAAACCCCCGAAGACCAAGTATCTAAGAGCTTATTAAGAGAAGATCTAGAAAATGTTCTTGATACTCTTAGCCCTCGTGAACGAGATGTTCTACGTTTGCGCTATGGCTTAGATGATGGTCGCATGAAGACCTTAGAAGAAATCGGTCAAATTTTCAACGTTACCCGTGAGCGTATTCGCCAAATTGAAGCCAAGGCTCTGCGTAAGTTACGCCATCCTAACCGTAATAGCATTCTCAAAGAGTATATTCGCTAAGTTAAAACCCTAAGTTAAAATAGAGAGAGACCTGTCGGGAAATAACCATCAAAAATCCCTGAATTCCTTCGAATGTAACACTTTCAGCTTTCGTAACACTTTTGAGTTTGGAAGACTATCTAGGAGGCTATTCTAAGGAAATTTGGTTCTTATTTCCGGACAACTTTAAGGAATCATTATATATAGATATTAAGGGTAAAAAGTGAGGATTAAGGTAAAATAGCTCCTCGCAATTTATCTTTTTTTTGTTTGTTCTTTAAAAAGCAAAAAGCAGCCATTGCTGATCAACGGTCACAGATTACTCCGCCGTAAAACGACGGAGTAATCTGTGACTGCGTGGGCAAAAAATAAAATCAAAAATTAAAATCAAAAATGTTAAGGGAAATCTAACTCCGCGCTTCACCCCAAATCAAGGATTCGGTAAGATATGAGTTGATTCTATGGGTTGTAATTTGTCAGATTTAACTAAAGCTTGATAAATCATTGCTGCAACTTCGGCGCGGGTTGCGGGTTCGTTAGGCTTGAAAGAGCTAAAATCAAAACCAGGACGATTGACAGCTAAATTTGATTGGATAGCTGCTGCTACTTGTTCTCTTGCCCAAGCTGGTATTTGGTCGCGATCACTGAATCTGGCTAAAATATTGTCAGGATCGCCATCAGTAGTTAATCCTAGACCAGTGGCAAGGGTAACTAATACTTGATAGCGCGGAATTTGTAGTTCAGGATGAAATTTCTGATCGGAGTAGCCTTTCATAAAGCCAATTTTCACAGCTTTATTAATATCAGCAAATCTTGGGTTATCTAGGGAGACATCCTTAAAACTTTTAATAGGGAGATTTTCAGGATTATCTTGAAAGGTATGACTCACTAAATCCGCCATTCCTCCTCTAGTAATTAATTTATCTGGTTCAAAATTGTTACCAGATGTAGCAATAATCAAGTTGTTTTCACCCAAAGTTTGAATAAATGGATAAGCCCAATGTGCTTCGGGAACATCTTTAAAAGCTACTTCTGGGGTTGTAGGTTCGGTTGCAGCAGTAACAGGGGTTTCTGATTCAGGTGTCACCTCTGGGGTTGTAGGTTCGGTTGCAGCAGTGACAGGGGTTTCTGATTCAGGTGCCACTTCTGGAGTAGTAGGTTCAGTTCCTGGAAGCTCCACTCCTGGTAAAGTTACAGTAGGAATAGGTAGAGGAAGAAGGTTATTTACGCGCTCTCTCTGCGCCTCGTTGGGAGCGAGACCGCCTAACCCAAAATCTCCACTTTCCCCACTCCCAAAATCGAGGGGAGAAAGAGAACCAGAGGGAGCTTGAGGAGTAGTCAATGAAGCACTATCAGTTAATTCCTCTTCTGTAGTTAAATCTGAATCTCGCTCCAAAGTTAGCTTGGTATCATCCGTAGTTTCCCTATCTTCTGAAAAAGAGAATAATCCGCCTTCTTTTGTGGAAAACACATTTTTCCAGTCTAAAGATTTAGTCCCAAAAGACGAGAATAGAATTGTACCAATAACACTAAAAGCTACTAGTACAGCGATCCACTCATCCATTATACTTTGGCGAATCCTAGAACGATTCTGTCGCTCAGATATAGAATCTGGGGGGGTTGGGGGGAATGAATTAGTCATATCTAAAGATAATAGCTATACAACTGTAGTACTAAAGATTAAGCCATAAGCAAGTTAAAAAAAAAGAATCCGAAAAACCTCAGTTAAGTCAAGGTGAAAGGGAAGTACGAGCTTAACGGGAAAGGATCTCAGAATAATCCAAAAATAATCCAAGTTGCTAGTTACAACTCTAAAGTTGATCGAAGGGGTCAACATCAGTGTTTCTACGGAAAAAAAAAATAATGTTTCTTGGAAAAAAATCAGTAAGATCTATCAAAGATCAGTAATTTTTTGGTAGATATTTTTCTGGGATAATAAAATTTTTATAACTAGGGACTTGAGTTAATAGATAGATTGAAGCTCCCGTCGCGCTTTGCGAGGGATTTTTACTTCTGACGAAAACAGCTAACTACAAGTAGCTAGTCTTACCTCTTCTCCATGAGTGGTACTTCCTACAGTCTAAGGAACTATTAAAATTGGGCAAGGAGCAAGTTCGATAGTGCGATGTGCCACACTTTCAGAAGCCTTTTCTGGGGTTAAGCCTAATCCTCGACATCCCATGACAATTAAATCTGCATTAATTTCATCTGCTACATCGCAGATAGTAAAAGAGGGGATTCCTACTTTTTCAATGGTTTCGGCGTTAATCCCCTGTTGTTCAAAGAGGGTTTTCGCTCCTAAGAGCAATTTTGCTACTTCTGATTCGGAACTCATTGCACCTTCTTCATTTTCTTCTACTACTGAGAGTAAAAAGAGATTACTGGTGTAGGTTTTAACAATATTGATTACTAAATCTACTGCTTCCCGTGTCTCTCTACTGCCATCTACAGGAAATAAAACGGTTTTAAACATAGCTTTTTTGGGACAATTTTCGGCTAGAGATTTTAAGGTAAAGAGATTTTAACTCTGAAAACTATCGAGTCTGAGTATTACTTAATATCAGTTAATAGTATTCAGTAGAAATAAAAAAACCGACTCCCTTTATTGTGGGGTGACAGTCGGTCAAATTCCTAAATTTTTAAGAAAAGTTTTGTTTCTTTACAGTTTTATGCGTTTTTACCTAAGTAGTTTTGTAATTGCCTCAGAGCAGCAGCACCAATGTTAAATAAAGCCCAACCTGCTGCTATGGCTAGAGGAGTAAGAACTACTACAATACGCCAATCCATGACTATTTTCCTCCCTGTTACCTTAAATTATTTTATTCACGCCAAAAAATTATACATATCCCAATCTACCACGGAAAGGGGGGTTCAGTATCATATCGATTCTTGAAAGGTAGGACTGAGGAAATGGGGATATAGGGAAGATAGGGAGATGGGGGAGATACTTTACTGTTAATCATCCGCAAAAGCCTAAATCTGTTCCTTTTCCTGCGTGAACCAGAGCTAGTTTTTGGTAGCGTTTGGCGTGTTCAATTAATTCTTCTGCTTGCTCATCGGAGACATCTCGAACCTTGCGAGCAGGAATGCCTACCATCAGCGATCGCGGTGCAACATCCTTGGTTACAATACAACCTGCACCAATAATACTCCCTGCTCCTACTCTGACACCATCTAGCACTACTGCACCAATTCCGATTAAACAACCTGTTTCAATATGTGCAGAATGAACTACGGCACGATGACCAACGGTGACATAATCTTCTAGGATAGTCGGTTTACCAGGATCGCCGTGTAAAATTGCTCCATCTTGAACATTAGTATATTTACCAATAATAATTTTTTCTATATCTCCTCGAACCACTGCTTTGTACCAAATATTAGTCCCCTCGGCAATAGAGACATTGCCAATGATCACTGCATCGGGAGCAATAAAGGCTGCTAGGGAGCAGTCTGGTGGAGACCAAAAAGAAGGATAAGATTGATTCATCATATTTTGTGAGTTGTGCCGCAACAAGAGTTCTATTTTCAAAATAAAACTTTATGTATTTTTGTATCTTAGATGAGAAGTAGCGTCGTGTCCCCAGGTATCATATACTATGGCTTACGGCATTTAGCTGTTTTTGTATAGATTAGCTTGGGTTAAATATCAGGAGAAACGATGGATTTTATAACTAACCTTTTCAGTGCTTTTGGCAATCTTGACTTTACCGTAATTTTACAGTTAACTTTTGTAGCTTTAATTATGATTTCTGGCCCTGTAGTGATTTTTTTACTGGCTCTCAGAGGCGGAGATTTGTAAATACATCCTCTACTTTTATCTTTTTAATATTTACTACCCTTCTATCTCTTCGTTAGAAGGTTTTTTTTATTAATATCTTGAATATCATGAAAGTGTATTCACTAAGAAATCTACTTTGTTTATGACTTACACCATTGATATTAAACCATTGACTAAGTCTTTAACAGATGAACAATTTGCTCAATTATGTGCCAAAAACCCAGAACTTAAGTTTGAAATTAACAGTAAAGGAGAACTGCTTCACTGTTTATCGAAGACTCTGCAACTTGCTCCCATCCAAATTTTTGGTAAAGGTGAATAGCTATTTTCAATTTATCTAAAGTCTCAAGATATATCCCATCTAGATCAACGTGAGTTCAGAGTTCGGAATTCAGAATTCGGAGTTATGATTTTTTTAACCAAAGAATGAGGGTTTCAAGGATATCTAA
>JASJEK010000184.1 GCA_030064915.1 Xenococcaceae cyanobacterium MO_234.B1 | reverse complement strand
TGCCAGCTTATTTTTCTTGATAGTTTCCCCTGTAGAAGCTGCTGTTTGCCGAACTCTAGAGGGTCATCAAATCTGTATAGTTCAGATTAAACGCAGTGCCAAAAACTATTGGGAGTATCGAGCTATTGTTAGTATTGATGGCAAACAAAGACCAAGGGAAGTTTATAATTGTCGGGATAAATATACTATTGAATACGATAAAGCGGTTATTCCTTTTAAAAAGGATAGTCCGGGGAAATTAATTTGTAGCTTGTTTGATAAATAGGATTTTCAGGTAAATTTTAGTTTCGTCGAACTCAGGAAGCCCTAGCTATTTTTTGTAAAATAAGTCATAATCATTATGAGTATGACTTGGAGGTTGAACTCTGATCAATGGCAAAACTCAAACACCGACGCTCAGAAAATGTTAGTGGCGACTTTTATGTTGATTCCAGTTGTATAGACTGTGATACTTGTCGCTGGGTAGCACCCAAGATATTTCATCGCGCAGGAGGACAATCTGCTGTTTATTATCAACCCATCAATGAAATAGAGAGACAACAAGCGATGCAAGCACTGTTATCTTGTCCTACAGCATCCATTGGGACGATAGAAAAACCCACAGATATTGTTGCAGTACAAAAAACTTTTCCCCTAGCAGTAGAAGATAACGTTTATCATTGCGGTTATCATTCTGAAAAATCTTATGCTGCAGCTAGTTACTTTATCCAAAGACAGGAAGGTAATATCTTAGTTGATTCGCCTCGTTTCACTCCTCCTCTGATTAAGAGACTAGAGGAATTGGGAGGAGTCCGTTATATGTATTTGACTCATAAAGATGATATTGCGGATCATCAGAAATTTCAGCAACATTTCAACTGCGATCGCATTTTACACGAAGACGATATTACCGCAGAAACTAAGGGTGTAGAAATTACTATATCAGGAACTGAGACAATAGACTTAGCTTCAGATTTATTAATTATTCCCGTTCCTGGTCATACTAAAGGTCATACCGTCTTACTCTACAAAAACAAGTTTCTGTTTACAGGAGATCATTTAGCATGGTCGCCTTATCTAAATCAGCTTTACGCTTTTCATCGCTATTGCTGGTATTCTTGGTCAGAACAACTCAAATCTATGGAAAAATTGGCTAATTATACTTTTGAATGGATCTTACCAGGACATGGTCGCCGTTATCACAGCGATCGCAATGAGATGCAGCGGCAGATGCAACAATGTTTAAGCTGGATGAAGCAACATTAATAATTTCCAGGAGGAATTAAAACATATTTATAATTCCAAGATTACAGGAGCATGATCGCTAGGCTTTTCTAATTTTCTTGGTTCGATATCTATCCAACAATTGACAGCGCGGTTATATAATTTGGGGGTTAGGTAGTGGTGATCGATACGCCAACCTCGGTTACGAGCAAAACCTCCAGCACGATAATCCCACCAGCTATAATGTCCTGGTTCAGTGGTAAATTTACGAAAGGCATCTTTTAAGCCAATAGCTAGTACTTGTTGCAAAGCTTCTCTTTCCGTAGGAGAAGACATGATATGTTTTTCTTTTCCTTTGGAGTTATAAATATCTTTATCTTCTAAAGCAATATTAAAATCTCCACAGACAGACATTTCTTGTTGTTGATTTTGCCAGGTTTGTAGATATTCTTGTAAGAGTTTTAGCCAACTAAGCTTATACTCATACTTTTCACTACCTAAAGCTGAACCATTGGGAACATAGAGATTAACAATACGGATATTATCTATAACACCTGTAATTACTCGTTTTTGGAGGTCAAAATCTCTCGCCTTATCTCCAATCCCAGGATGAAAACCGCAACTCACATCGGTTAGGGGATGACGGCTAAAAATAGCTACTCCGTTATAGGCTTTTTGTCCTGAAATATATACGTGATAACCTAATTCTTCAAAAGGAGTACGGGGAAATTGCTCATCTCTGACTTTAGTTTCTTGTAAGCATAAAACATCTATCTCATTCTGTTGCAACCAATTGGTTACAATATCTTGGCGAGTCCGAATCGAATTAACATTCCAAGTGGCGATTTTCATCAATAATTAGTCATTCAATAATTAGTCATTCAGCAATAACCCATAAATCATAAGCAATGAGCTATGAACAAGCAACCATTAAGCCCATAATTCCGGTTTTTGTCTATGGGACATTAAAACCAGGGGAAAGTAACTATAACTATTATTGTGAGGGGAAAACCATCACCGAGATTCCTGCTTATACTTGGGGTCAACTCTACCATTTACCTGTAGGCTATCCTGGGATGACAGAAGGAAGAGCTAAGGTTATAGGATGGCTGTTTACTTTTGAGGATGATAAAATTTTAGCCAGTTTAGACCCTTTAGAAGACTATCAGGAAGAGCGATCGCCTGAACTGAATGAATACAATCGTCAACAAGTTCCGATTTATAGTTTAGCTGGAGATTCTCTGGGAAAAGCTTGGTGTTATCGGATGAGTTTGACAAAGATCCGAGAAAGAGGGGGAATTTTAGTCTCAGATAGCCAATGGAATTCAAAATTCTGGCTCAATAGGGGTAGATGAAGATACCGCAGTCTTAGGAATTTTAATTGCTGGTTGGTTTAAGGTAACAGCTACTAAGACAGGCTTTTTGGCAGTTTCCTGTTTCACTGACTCAGCTAATCTCAAGCTAGGAGAATTTGACCCAGGAAGCAAACCAGAAATAGTCGCTAATATGGTAGCTGCGATCGCACTACCACCCCAAAGTAACAGTCTCTTTCTGTTGCGATTGCGGTCTATGGTAGCAAATACATTTTCTGATAGTGTTTTTGGGGAAATCTCTGGTGGTGATGGGACAGATAAACCCTGAATACCACTTTGTAAAGTTAATAGTTGTCGATAAAGTTGTTTAATTTCAGGATCGTTATCTAGCCATTGTTGTACTTGTTGACGTTCGGTGGGGGTAACTTCATCATCAATATAAGCACTTAATAACTCAAAGGGATCGGGTTGAGAGTTATTGGTATCTAGTTGTTCATAGTCGGGGAAACCACCATAATTAGATGTCATCTTGGCATCACCACTGATTGATAGGAAAAAAATAGAGTTAAAAAATAAAAGTCGACATAGGATTTGATCCGAAAATTGTTGAGTTAAAAAAATGGAGCATCGGATTTCCTTGCTTACTACCAACTTACTCCTGATTGATGTACTTTTGCAAGGTGGACTGTAATTTTAGTCTAGCGCGAGCAATTCTAGATTTAACTGTACCAAGGGATACTCCTGTAATTTCCGCTATTTCTTCATAGGCTAAACCGTCTATTTCCCTTAAGACGATGGTGGTACGGAAAGCTTCTGGAAGATCAGTGATCGCGGATTGTAACTTTTCGTAAAATTCTTTCGTACTTAGATTGTCAGTGGGACTGGGAAGTTCCGAGGGTAACTCCCAAGAAATCTCCCCATCTTGGAACTTACGAGGGGCATCTAAAGAAATTGGTTCAGCAATCCGTTTACGTTTGCGTAACTCGTCATAAAAGAGATTAGTAGTAATTCTGCTGATCCAGCCACGGAATTTAGCTGGTTCGTGCAAACGCTTAATATTACGATAAACTCTGATCCAAACTTCTTGAGCCAGATCCGCTCTCTCTTCCCAGTCGGGAGCCAGATGATATAGGAGTCTATCTACGTGAGACTGATATCGGCGTAAGAGTTCTGTAAAAGCAGTCCGATCGGGTTGCTCTCCTTCCTGACAGAGTGCAATTAGATCGTAGTTCGAGAGTTTCTCGACAGACACTAAATTCTTGGTAGCTCTCACCTTAACTCCTGACCATGATACAGGAAGAGACTGGTTCATGAACTTCTCCATTACAACTAAAACACTTCTTAACAATTCAAGACTGAAGTCGTAAGAAGAAAGTTCCATCATCTTAATAATCCAGTTGCTAACTAAGTTACTAACTTTTTTGCTCATAACCAGGAGCATAATCTTTAAGTAAATTACTTAATTGACCAGCAACATTAGAATCTTCTGATTTGCGGATCGCTTGTCTTTCAGGATAAAATTCCGGTCGGTCTAGGTAACGAGCGATCGCCTCTCCCACTTGTTCTTTAATTAAGGTTTGTAATTCTTCTTTGGCTCTTTGTCTTTGGTAACTAGCCCCTTCTTCTGTGGTAGCATAGAGAGGGGGAAGACGGTTTAGAGCATAAGCTGCAATATCTCCTACATCGAGAGAAGTATTACTCGTTTGTTCAATTTCTGCCACCCTAGTGATCGCTTCGCTCAAGACCAATTCTTCCATGACGTTAATAAACTGTTTACGAGGGACAGCAACCACATCCCCAGTCAACAAAGCCCCCATTAACTTATCCAGAGCCATATATTCTTCTACAGATAGTTCTGCTGCTGTGTCACAGATTTTTCCTACCTCTGCTTCCATGCTAGGAGTAAGGTAACCATCCTGTAGAGCTTGTTCTACGATCTTTTGAATTCCCATATTTATCTAACTTGTATACATCTAATTTGAATACCTATTCTCGATTCATCTTAATCTCTACTTATATAGATTGAAAAGAAAGATTTATAACCAAAATTACGACTTAAATCCAGATTCTAGTTGATTTCACTGAACCGCCAAGGCACAGGATCAACCGCAATTCCATTAACGTATAATCCCCAATGAAGATGTGGACCTGTAGATGCTCCAGTGCTTCCCACGGTTCCAATTTTTTGTCCTGGTTGAACGAAATCCCCTTCTTTAACGCTGATATCCTGTAAGTGTAAAAATATACTGAGTACTCCCTGACCGTGATCGATCCCCACTACGTTACCGTGAACATGGAAACCTTCTGCTTCTTTTCCCACTAATCTAATTTTTCCTGCTGCGGGGGCAACAATAGGAGAGCCAGCACCCGCAGCATAATCTACTCCTTTGTGATAGTAATCATTAGCAAAGACCCCATTGTAGTAGCGACGCACCCCAAAAACACTAGAAACCCGACCAGCATTGGGACGAACAAAAGCCCCATTCCAATATTTTTCTGGGGTGACAAGTTGCTTAAATTCTCCTACTCTATCTAATTCCAGTTGGGTTGCTTGCCGACTGGCTTTTCCTGATAACCAAATACGCTGGACAGGAAAAGTGCGATTTTTTAACCACACACCGAGATTTTTGGTTGTTCCATCCCCTGTAACTTGGATAGTGAGTTTCCCAGAAGTAGTTAGGGGGGAAGTGGGTAAGAGGGCGCGATAGCTATTTCCAAGGGGAAATACCGGATAGGTTTTTTGGTCTAAAGTCAAGGTGGGTACAGAATTGGGTTCATCGGTTTTGATGGTGACGGAGATGGTATCTCCCTGTTGCGGCGCGACGGGAGAAATATTAACTTCTAAGGCTTTTGCTGGGGTGATGAGAGATAAGACAAAAGCAGTGGTTAGTAGAGATTTGATGTGGTTTAGCATAAGAATTTTTTGCGATCGCTAACAACGAAATTAATAAACTAAATTTGAACCATTTATAACAGACTTCGATGAGGTCACTCCGAACTCCGAACTTATCTTAAACAAGGTCTAATTCACGCTTTCCGAGAACCGTTATATTATGAATTAGAAGTTAAACCATCTCCAATATAATTAATACTTAAAACTGTTAAAAAAATTGCTAACCCAGGAAACAAAGCCATGTAAGGAGCAGAAGCAATATAATCTTTAGCTTCAAATAGCATTCTGCCCCAAGTAGGAATATCTGGAGGAAACCCTAAGCCTAAAAAACTTAAAGTAGATTCGGTAAGGATAGCATTACCTACAGATAAAGTTGCTGCTACAATAATAATATTGAAAATATTAGGTAATAAATGAACCCAAATAATATGCAGAGGATTAGCTCCTATTGCCTTAGCAGCACTGATAAATTCCATTTCTCGTAATTTTAAAAAACTAGCTCTTACAAGTCTGGCAACAGACATCCAATTCAAAACCCCAATAATTACGACAATTAAAATAAAAATACCCAACTCTGCACCAAAAATATTTTTAAGACTATCGCGAAATAAATAAATAATTAGGAGTAATAATGGTAATTGGGGCAAAGACAAAAAGATGTCCGTAATCCGCATTAAAACTCCATCAATAACACCACCATAAAAACCTGCGATCGCTCCTACTAATGTTCCTAAAAAAATAGCTACTACCATGGCAGAAATTCCCACAGTTAAGGAAACCCTTCCACCCTGTAAAAGTCTTGCTAATTGGTCTTGTCCCAAATCATTTGTGCCAAAAGGATGTTGCCAACTAGGAGGCATAGTAGAGATGGTAAAATCAATTTTGTCTCCAGGGGTAGTATAAACCAAGGGCAAAAAAACTATACTAGAGATAATAATGAATAACATAATCATTCCTAATAAAGCATTGCGATCTCGTTTGACTCTTTTCCAAGTATTCCCCCAAAAATTAGTCGGTTTTATTGCTTGATTTTCAACAGTATTAGTAGTAATTAAATCCATAAAAAAAAGTATTACTCAATTAATCAATAGTTATTAATTTTACTAAGCTAAAAATAAGATCATGGCTATAAATGCGGTTTACTGGTCAATAGATAAGCTACCTGGTATTAGTCAAAAAGACCAGGATTTGTTAATCAGTAATGGAATTTGCACCACTCAAGATTTATTAGCTAAAGTCAAAACTACTCAAGATAAATATACCCTAGCCAATCAACTACAAATTTCTCTAAAATATATCAACAAATGGTCGGCTCTGGCAGATTTAGCTCGCATTCCTGCTGTCGGTTGGGAACACTGTGGCGCAATATTACATTCTGGTATAGCGTCGGTAGCACAGCTAAAACAAACTCCTTTTTCTAAATTGCACTCTCATCTAAAACGTCTTTATGTAGCTAATACTCGCAACAAAGATTTATCTCCTTCTGTGGAACAAGTTAAACAATGGATTGAACAAGCAAAATTATTAAATTAAGTCAGAAACAATAAGTAATATGAAATACTATGTTATCTATGATGGAAATTGTAATCTTTGTGTTACTTTTACCCAGCTATTAGAACAATTCGATCAGGGTAATATTTTTAACTATATTCCGATGCAAAATGAGTCGGCTTTAGCTCAATTTAATATCACACCAGAAGACTGTAAAATGGGCATGATTTTAATTGATGGTAGTCAACCAGATAGAAGATGGCAAGGTAGCAATGCAGCAGAAGAAATTGCCAATTTATTGCCATTAGGAAAGGTTTTTATTGGTGCTTATCGTGCTTTACCAGGAATGAAAAGTATCGGCGATCGCGCTTACGAACAGATTAGAGATAATCGCTACAATTGGTTTGGAAAAAGAGAGAGTACATATTATTCTGCTTATCCTTTGGGCTGTAATGGTAGTGAACAGTGCCAAAAGCCAGAGTAAAAAACTAAGTATCTAAATGTCTTGGGTTAGTTGCTTGTAAAATGAAAAAACCCCCGCGAATGTAAAAAATAGGGGGATTGCCAAATTAAAACTTAACTCAAAGTATCGCAATGAGCGAACAAGATAAACAAATTCTGGCACAAAATAAACCTATCAATGAGCTTTCTCGAAGAGTAAGTTCATTGGAACAAAAAATAGTTCCTTTAGAAAAAGCCATTGAACCTCAAGGCTGGATTAGTCAAGCCTTTGAAAAAGTAGAAGAACATCTTTCTGAGCTAGATACTAAGATTGATCATCTACGACAAGATACCCATTATAGATTTGATCAATTAGATGGAAAACTCGAAGTTATATTACAACATATAACTAAAATCTCTGATTTACCAGAAGAGTAATAAAAAAGCACCCATCAATTGATGGGTCTAAAAGATCAACGATTTTCGATATTAATATGTGCTGATAACAACGCTGATACCAACACTCTTTATATCACGGAAGAATTTTTAGTCGCCCAAGAAAACAATATCAATGCAGTAAGCAAAGTTATTATCGAAGAATTAGAGCATTTTCTGGAGCAGCAGTTTAATACAAAAGATGCTATGGGGGACAACTACTAACTCTGTAAGCGAACGCGACTACCAAAGTTCAACGGGATACCGTAGGTCATTCCGAACTCATATTTATGGACAACCCAAAGACTCACGGGTATCTACTCCAGTTTTAGGATTAACCCCTTTGGCATTGGCACATAGTTGCTTAACTTGCCATTTCTCCAATACAGCTAAACTAAAATCAGCCCCATCAATTTTTGCGTCTTCAAAAGTAGAAAAAGACAAAATAGCTTCTTGGAAAATTGCATTAGTCAAATCAGCACCATCAAAATTAGTTAAATAAGCAAAACCATAGCTAAAGTCTGCATCTTGCATATTAGTATTAGCTAAATTGGAAGCATTAAATACTGCCCCTCTTAAATCCGCATTGCTGAAATTCGCTCCTTCCAATTCCACTTTCGCAAAATCTAAGGTTTGTAAATTCTTTCCAGAAAAATCTTTATTTTTTAATTCTTTCGGACTCAATTCACTAAAAGCAGAGGGAGTAACTGAGGTGGAACTTGCTGCAAGACTAGGTAAGGGCAACAACAAAGAAATAAATAGGAACAAGAACGCGCTTAGTCGGAGAAAATATTTCATGGATAATGTTGGATAGATAAATCTAGTTAAGAAGAATACGATAATAGATTTTGACATATTCCCTGCCCTAATACTTCTCGGTTAAGAATCTAGAGATAGCTAGGGCGCAGGAAATTAGGAGTAATTTCGACAAATACTCTGAATTTGAACAAACAATTAATTATGAAAGTAGGAATCGTCCGAGAAGGCAAAATCAAGAGTGATTTTAGAGTACCTTTAACACCCAAGCAATGCCGATACTTGCAAGAGCTATATGGAAATTTACAAATATTTGTCCAGCCTAGTCAAGAGCGGTGCTTTAGTGATGAGGAATATCAAAGTCAAGGTATCCCACTAACAGAAAATCTTGGGGAATGCGATCTGTTGTTAGGGGTCAAAGAAGTTCCTATTTCCATGCTACTCCCCAATAAAACCTACCTCTTTTTCTCTCATACAATTAAAAAACAACCCTATAATCGTGAACTCTTACGTGCAATCCTGCAACAAAAAATTCGCCTAGTCGATTATGAATGTCTGCATGATGAGGAAGGTAAACGAGTGATTGCTTTTGGACGCTGGGCAGGCATTGTTGGGGCGCATAATGCTATTCTGACCTGGGGGCGACGTTCAAGAGAATTCCATCTTAAACCGATGCATGAATGTCGTGACTGGGATGAAGCTCAAACTTATTACCAGAATTTACCTATTTCTAACATCAAGCTTGTGGTCACAGGAGAAGGTAGGGTTGCTAATGGGGCTACTGAAGTGCTGGACTTGATGAAGATAAAAAGAATTTCCCCTCAAGCATTTTTAGAGAAAAACTTTAGTGAACCTGTATATACACAGTTAACAGTCAAAGAAATGTATGGCAAGCAGGGAGAAGCTTCCTTTGATGCAAACCACTATTATCAACATCCCGAGCAATATGTTTCTCGTTTTGACCCCTATACTGATACTGCGAATATTATGCTCAATGGTATCTATTGGGATCAACGTATTCCAGTCTTCTTTACCAAAGAGGACATGAAGCGCCAGGATTTTACTATTGAGGTCATTGCCGACGTAACCTGCGATATTGCCCCGAATTCCTCTATTCCTTCCACCCTAAGAGCCTCTTCTATTACCGATCCGATTTATGGTTATGACCCTTTACTAGAACAGGAAACCAAGCCATTCCAAAATCACTGCATTGATGTCATGGCAGTTGATAATCTTCCCAATGAACTGCCAAGGGATGCTTCACAAGATTTTGGCAATCAATTAATCTCAAAAGTCTGGTCAGAGTTAAATCAAACCAATAGCCAAATGATCTATGAAGCAACGATCGCCGTTGATGGTGATTTGAACCAACCTTATGAATATTTGAGAGATTATGTAAGCTGAATAACTACTAAGTTGCCAACGGGAACGGGAAATAGAGGTCTATTTTATCCCCATATTCAGAAATTTTTCTATCCTTATTCATCGACTCAGATCAGCTATTAGTGCAATGTTAGCTATTCTGGGAGGTTTAGATGTATTGGTATTTACCGCGGGAGTGGGAGCCAATGTGGTATTGGTAAGAAAATAGGCTTATGAGGGTTTTCAATGACTTTGCCTACTGGTTCTCGTAGTGAACTAAGAAATGTAGTTAGCTCTCAACTGCAAATATTACTGGAACAAAAAAACTATGAGGGAGCTAAAGCACTACTAATTCCAGTCCAACCAGTGGATATTGCTGAAGCGATCGCACTCTTACCAGAAGCCATGCAAGCGATCGCCTTTCGGTTACTGGATAAAGCTAAGGCGATTGAAGTTTATGAATATTTGCACTTTGAGGTACAGCAATTCCTACTGGAAAAGTTTCAAGCTGAGGAAGCACTACAGATTATTGATAGCATCTCTCCCGATGAGCGGGTCAAGTTATTTGATGAATTGCCACCGAAAATTGTCCGTCGCCTGATTTCCCAACTCAGTCCAGAAGAACGTCAAGCTACTTCTCTGCTTTTAGGTTATCAAGCTGATACGGCAGGAAGGCTCATGACTCCTGAGTACATTGCCTTGAAGGAAGACTTAACTGCTACTGAGGCGGGTGAGCAAATTCGTAGTTTAGCTAGCTCGGTAGAAGTTAGTTATTACATTTATGTAGTGGATAGTGGCAAAAAACTGATTGGGATCACTTCTCTTAAGGATTTAATTCTTGCCGCTGCTGAACAAACCCTAGGAGAAATTATGACTCGGGATGTAGTTTATGCTTATACTGACACCGACCAGGAGGAAGTGGCACGGTTGATTCAACGCTATGATTTACTAGC
>JASJEK010000183.1 GCA_030064915.1 Xenococcaceae cyanobacterium MO_234.B1 | reverse complement strand
CTCAGTAGAGCAAGTCTCCATGAAGCTAGAAAACATTAGCCAGATAAGCCATGAAGGGCTAAAAGCTAATGCAATTTCTAGCCTGAATCTAGCCTTTTCTAAAGGCTAGAGTGGCTCAAAAGCACGATTAATTGGACGTTACAGCAGACGAGGATAAAGGATAAAGAGTATAAAACGGAATTAACTTGAGGCGCGCAATGACTGACTTTAGTCGCTGACCTGCGGTAGTCGCTTCGCGGATGCGTTCGCGGACTAAGTTAAGTATAGTTGAGATAGGAAGTCGGGAATAGGGAATAGGGAATTTACCAATAATTCTGCTTAGGTACTTAATTAATTAATTATTTGCGTTTGAGGACAATAGCACAAATAGTAACACTAGTATCATCTTCTAACATAGCTTGCAGTTCTAAAGTTGCTTCCGAGGGCATTGCGACTATGGAAATAGAGGTTTCAAACCCACTTTCCCTAGCTTTAGGGATGTCAGGATATTGCCGAGTAATTTGAGGGCGGGGTTGATCTACAGGAGTTTCTAATAAAGTTTGTCCTTCATAGATAATTTCTACAGTATTCACCTTGGCTCTTTTACCTAGAATCCAACCTTTAATCAAAAGCGAACCTCCTGTAACTAGAGTTTGCGGTTTGGGGGTGGCGATACCAAATCCCCAAAGAGTCTCAAACTCCGTTTTTGGCAACCTTTTTTCAATGGCTGTTACTTCCACTTCTGCTTGAAGTTGCTGTAACCAATCTTGATAACCAATTAATTGTGTATTAACGTCTTGAAATTGAGCTTGTAGTTTTTGCAATTCATTTTTGACAGTGAATAACTGTTTTTGATAATCAATTAGTTCTTCTTGCTTGCTTTGCAACTTTAATTGAGTTTCCCCTAATTCGATTTGAAAACCCTTTCTAATTTTTAGTTGAGCTTGAAGTTGCTCAATTTCTGTTTGCAATTCTTGAATCTGAGTTTTCAAATTATCGATTTCTGATTCATTTTGTTGCAATTGAGCCTTAGCTAATCTTGCCTGTTCGCGGTATCTGTCTAAAGCTCCTCTAGATAACCAATTAGATAGTTTTAACAGCCAACTCAAATCTTTGCTCCTTCTGCGATCTTACGTTGCGTCGGTCTAATTCTATCCTATAGAATTAGAATTTAGATTTTTTGTGGAAATAAGCTTCCATAACTTGACGTACCATTGGGGCTGCTATTTAACCTCCATCATCACCATAGTGTTTAAGATTAAGATTAACTTTTGTTACTTTCTTGGTGCTTAAGAGATGAGGTGAAATTTTATAGCCATTATTGGCGATCTCGATTCACTCGTTCCTCGTGACCGCGCAGCGCCAGGCTACGAGGCGACCACGCAGTGCTGCTGTGGGCGCAGATCCCAGAAAAGATGACAGTAACTTGTAATGACGTGAGTTCTACAAAATCAAAACTAGCTCGTTAAGACTGTTAGGAGTTAGTGGTTAGTGGTTATGCAAAAATCTGTAATAGTTTAAAAACAAAAACAATTATTGAAAATCAAAAATATACTTTATTTTCTGCCAATTTATCTTTTGCTTCTGACTAATTTTATTTTTGAAAATTGACCAATATCAAACTTTTTCTTGGCTTTAAATATATACCTTTTGAAGAGCAAGCTGTTTCTTGGATTAAGGTATAATTTTAATAATAAAGTTTAAGGCAAAATTTTAAGTAATGGCAGATATTGTTGATATTGCAGTTAAGACAGAAGGATTTACTACTTTAGTAACCGCAGTTAAAGCAGCTAATTTAGTAGAAACTCTCAAAAGTCCTGGGCCTTTTACTGTTTTTGCTCCTACCGATGATGCTTTTGCTAAATTACCACCAGGAACAATTAAAACTTTAGTTGATAATATTCCCCAACTATCGAGAATTTTGACTTTTCATGTTGTATCTGGAAAATACAAGCAAGCAGATTTAGTAGGAATCGATCGCTTGAATTCTGTGGAAGGTTCACCCATTAGTATTAAAATCGGAGATAATTTTGAAGTTAAAAATGCCACTGTAATCAATGGTGATATTGAAGCAGACAATGGCATTATTCATGTTATTGATAATGTAATCTTGATGGGATAATTCATTTTGAATGTAGGAATATTTTAGAAAATATTCCTACCAGTATTTATAACCAAATCAAAGTAGCAATTGCCACGAAAAAAAATTACAGCAGTAGCAATTAACAATTATCAATTATCAATTATCAATTATCAATTATCAATTATCAATTATCAATTATCAATTATCTACTAGCGATAATCTGGGGTTTGAATATCCCCTAAACGGGCTTCGGGGCGTTTTAAACGATCCATTTGTTGTTCAAAAAATTCCCGATTAGCTTTGAGATGTTCAGGGTTAGGATCGTCTAGAGGGTATAGTAATGCTTGACGTAAGGCTTGAATTACCGCCGAAGTTACGTTATACATCGATCGCTGAAAGGTAATTCCTAGTTGGACTAAAATATCGTCTTCTCCTCGGCAGTGTTTTTGATAGTATTCTTGGAGATAGTCGGGTAAAAAATGCCACATATCATCCATCAGGAGGGTGGGAGGAATACCAGCCGTACCTACGGGATAGACATCTGCGTAAAGGATACCGTAGTGAAAGTCTTTTTGATGATCGGGTACTTGTTTAGCTTGGGCGTTATAAGATTTTGTACCACGGAAGGGAGAAGTCCGATAAAATACTGCTTCGACGTAGGGTAAAGCTGCTTCGTACAACCACATAAAGCCTTTTGACTTAGGAATCACTTCATAACATTCACCACGGATATAGACATGATGGTATATTGGTCTTCCTGCTACGGCAAAGATACCATTAACTAAAAATTCCATAGCTTCTTTGACAGTAGTGAGTTTTCCTTCGTCGTAGAGATCGGACATTTCTAGGAAAACAGGACACATAACTTCCCAGAATTCTCCCAAGTTAGCATAGTAAGATAGCTGTTTTACTTGTTCGAGGAACATTTCAGGAAACAGTTTATACATTCCCAGCATCACAGGGTTGTATTGGAAGTAAGCTTTAACTGCTTTGTCTGCATTAGCTTTATACTCTTCGCTATCGAGATAAGCATTAAACTTGGGGTTAATATCTTGATGCCAAAACATCGCCCGCATACAAGCTTCGGCAAACTCCATATTAATGCGATCGTGTATAAGGTGATGCCATAATCGGGGCATTTTTCCTATTTTGCCCTGCTTCATGAATTCTAGAAGTTCGGGATGGGCTTTTGCTGTACCGCGCCATATTGGTAAATCTGCATCTTTACCTGCATAGTGGTTGGGTAAGTCAAGATATTCTTGAGAAATAAAATATTTAAAGAAAGGAAAAGGATCTAAGAAAACTCTTTCTGCAATATAGAGTAAGTCGCGCCAATAAAAATCCATTGGAATAGCATAGGCTTTATATATCCCAATAATCTGCATTAAATTCTCTGGGGTATCTGGTAACATTGAACCCCCAGCTTCTAGGCGATGGATAATTTCGGCGAATTGATGATTTGATGGTGGTATTTTTGTTTGCATTGTTGATTACTGATTACTGATTACTGGTAACTGATTACTGAATGCTGGCAACAATACTAAATTCAGTAAACTGAGTTAGCCAATTGGGTTGAATGCCTAAGAAGACGATAATTACAGCTAGTATTAAAGCCGGGATTCTTTCTGGTAGTTGTATTCTGGGATAGGTAATAGGAGTTTTGCGACAGTCGATTTTGCCAAAGAAGGTTTTATTCAACAAGATGACGAAATAAACAGAGGTTAAACCTGTAGCAATTAGACAGCCGACAGTGAATAGGGGAAAGACAGTAAAACTACCCTGAAAAGAGACATATTCTCCGATGAACCCTACCATTCCAGGAATACCAGCACTCGCCATTACAGCTAAAATACTTAGTGCGCCAATAACAGGGAACCCTCGCTGAGGATTCATTAAACCCGTAAGTATGTTAATATCTCGACTTCCTGTTTTGTTTTCAATGACTCCTACCAGGTGGAATAGCATAGCTACTATTAACCCGTGGGCGAACATCTGACAAATTGCCCCAGAAATCGCAATAGAGGTACCAGCAGCAGTAGCTAATACTACAAAAGCAATATGGGCAATGGAACTGTAGGCAATCATCTTCTTGAGATCAGTTTGAGCGATCGCAACTACGGAACCATATAAAGCACTAACAACAGCGATCGCAGCTAGCCAAGGAGCTACAGTATTCCATAATTGAGGAAATAAACCTAAACCAAAGCGAATTAAACCATAAGTTCCTAGTTTAGATAGTATTCCTCCTAATATTGTTGATACAGGAGTAGAAGATTCTGTATAAGCATCGGGTAACCAAGTGTGTAGGGGAACAAGAGGAATCTTAATCCCAAAACCAATAATCAAAGTAATGAGTAGAATCAGTTGTTTGCTAAAGGGTAATATCTTAGTTTGAATAGTGTCATAGTCAAAGGTATTTCCCGAAAGAAAAACAATTCCCAGGAAAGCAGCTAGGACGAATACGCCCGAAAAAGCTGTATAAAGGATGTACTTTGTTCCTGCATAACCTCGATTTTCACCACCCCAAATATTGATTAAAAGATAAGTGGGGACAAGCTTGATTTCGTAGAAAATAAAGAACAAGAGTAGATTTTGAGCTAATAAAGCTCCATTAATACAGCCACCGAGAATTAAAATTAAGGGATAAAATAGTTTAGGTCTAACTAATAATTTGCCAACATCTTGTTGTAAATCACTGCTATAAATTGCCAAGAAAATCAGTAAATTGTTGAGGATGACCAGAGGTAAGGATAAACCATCTATCCCCAGATTGTAGTTCAGTCCGATAATTTCAATCCACGGTAAAAACTCTTTTAGTTGTATGCCTTGATCATTGTAGCTGTATTGAGCAGGCAAGTATAGGGACAATACTAAACTAACTGCACTAAGAATAACGGCAGTTTTTCGCAATTGATTATTGTTAATTTTATTCGGAAGTACTGCAATAATTACTGCTGCAAGTAAGGGTAGCCAAATAAGAATACTAAGCATTGTTATTGAATTATTTACCTCTAATATTATTTATAAAAATAAGCCAAACATCAAAGCAATAAAAACCAGACTCAAAACAATCGAAAGTATATAAAATTGAGACTTACCAGAAGTACTATACCTTAAAGCTTGTCCCCCAAATAAAGTGCCAATTCCCACAAGATTTACTACCCCATCAACAATATAGCGATCGCACCAATTAATAACTTGAGAAGTTAAATTAACTAGTCCGACAATTGTAAAGCGATAAATATCGAGAATGTATAAATCATTAGCTAATAATTGCTGCAAACTCCTAGGAACAAAATCAACAGGCTTTTTCTGGCGTTGGGGAAGATATAAAATAGCTGATAGCCCAAGACCTAAACTACTAGAAGTAATTAACAACAAAGCTAATTTCTGATCTAAATTTTCCCAGCTAGGTAATAAATTAAACTGTTGCAAAATAAAAGGCAAATGCAAACTCACCCCTGTAAGAATCATCATGGGGAAGATCATTGTCCACAGAACTTCTGATGATCTAAATGTCATTTCTTTGGGCTGACCAGCAAAGATTAAACTGAAAGTACGTATCATACTAAAAGCAGTTAAAAAATCAACAATTAACATTACTCCTACAAGTATGGGTTGCACTTCCCAGAGATAATCAGCCAACTCTAATAATGCCCAAAAACCCCCCAAAGGAGGAACAGCAATTAACCCTGCTGCACCTACTAAAAAGGCTATTCCAGGGAGAGGACGACGGGCCCACAAACCCCCCAACTGAGTTAAATCTTGGGTAATATTGCTAATAATAATTGTTCCGCCACTCATATACAGTAGAGCCATGGCGATCGCATGGGTTAAAATCAACATTAAAGCGGAATGATTCGCCCCTACTGCAACTGCAATAAACACAAAACCCATATAAGCACTAACGGAATAGGAAAGAGCGCGTTTAATATCAATTTGGGCGATCGCAATTAAAGAGGCACCAATAGCTGTAGCAGTACCCGCAACTATCATTACGATATTAGAAATAGGTGATTGTTCTAATACTGGCTGTAACTGAATTAGGACATAAGCCCCTGAAGCTACCACAATAGAATTTCTCAGCATCGAAGCAGGAATCGGTCCTTCCATAGCTTCATCGAGCCATAATTGCAAGGGAAACTGAGCGCACTTGGCTAAAGGTCCAGCAATTAAAACTAAACCCAGTAAATTAGCAGTAATTGGCTTCAAATCCGCCACTCTTGCCCACTGAGCCAAATCATCGTAATTCCAAACACCAGTAAAAGACCACAAAGCGATAATGCCAATCAGTAGTAGAATATCCCCTACCCGTTTTGTCCAAAAAGCATCCCTAGCCCCTGTCACTACTAAAGGTTGAGCAAACCAAAAACCGACTATCAGATAGGTAGCCAGAGTCAGAATTTCTAAATAGACGTAACTGAAGAAAAGAGAGTTACAAAGAGCTAAACCAGACAAACCAGCCTCAAAAAAGCCCATCAAAGCAAAAAATCTTGCCCAACCCCAGTCCATTTCCATATAACCAACGGCGTATAACTGGGCGAGGACATTTAACCCTGTAATTAAGACCAACGCACCGACAGAAATCGCTGAAATCTTAATATCAAAAGATACATATAGTCCCGCAGCATATAACCAAGGGAATCTTAATTCTTGTACTGGTTGTTGCCAAACTTCTTGCAAAGCAAACACACTATGTAGGAATGCCAAGCAAGTCATAACAATATTGATATATCCTGCTGGTCGAGATCCTGTCTTTCTAATAATTCCTGGCGACCACAACAAAGCAATAGTTGCACCGATTAGGGCATAGCAAGGCACTAACCAGATATTTTGACTGAATACCTGACTCATTTCCTCAATTTCTCTCGTAAAAACTAGTAGTTGGGTATTTCTGAGATAAACCCTAGTGTATAGTATTTTCTGGCTTGTGAAGTACCCACCGATAAATCGGGGGCTTCCTGTTTCCCGCCGATGCCTCTACCAATACAAGACTAGTTTTGGTCGCGCAAGGGGCGATTTCAAGTTAATGATTAAAGCAAAACAGTTAACTTTATAGATATGTCGCCCCTTCGCGCTCAGCGTCCAGAGGTTTTGCTCACAAAGCGTGGCACTTACTCTTGTAGCAATCTAGTTGCTACCCAGGCAGACTCCCTGCTTCCCAAGGAGTATATCTTTTTTGGTTACAAGACCCTTGTTTTTTATCACTGCAAAGCTACGGTATTCACTCTGCAAGTCTTGATTATCCCTATAGTTAGGATAGTAGTCTCTAGGGTTTATACGGCGGAGAGTTCGCTGACTACGGCTACATCTCTTCATTTCTCGCTCTATCTTAAGAGCTATTATACAACCCTTGAACCCATTGGTATATAAAGATTGTGTGACAAAACTGTAACCCTAAGACCAATAAACCCTGCGTCCAAATTCATGAGGGGCTGTTACCTGGGGTTTCCCCAGGTATTTATAAGCCCCGTCCCGTCGCGCTTTGCGAGGGACTTCTTTTTCTTTGGACAAGAAGTTAAACGCCACGTCCCACTGCTTATGACATTGTTCCCCTAGACAGCTCACTCGTCATTGAAGCGGGGGCATCCTTGCGACATTTAAGGTAATTAGGGACTGGGGATTGGAAAGGCCAATGGTTGGGTTTTATACTTCAATCCAACCTAAAACTAATCAAAAAGTTAGGAAATTAGCAATTAATTATCAATTATCCATTGTCAATTATCAATGATTTTTGAGATATTCAAACACCGACTTATCCCCAATATCAGGATCAATCGCTTGTACCATTTTCCGTCCAGCAAATATGGTAAAACCAATTGTCCACACTGCTAGTAATACTTGTTCTACACTGAGAGGTAACAATCCTGTAAGATGTCCTAGAAGTAAAAAGGGAACAATAGGAGTCAATACTTTAGTTTCGAGACGGTTAAAACAAAAAGCTTCTTTAAAATAGATTCCTGTGAGTGCTGCGAAGGTAAACCCAATACCGAATAAAGTTACAGGATGATTATAAACATAAAGAGCTAGAGGCTCATCTGTTTGCCAGGCGATCGCGATCGCTGATACACTACCAATTACCCAGAAAGCTTGTAGAAGACGATGTAAAGCAACCATGTATATATGAATTGTCAGCAAGCTAACCCCTAAACCTAGGGAAAACAGAGCAAATAAAGGAGTAATCCAAGGTAAAGCAGCTTCTCCCTGAGCAAAAACGAGATTACTGGCTAAAGCAAAACTTACCGCAGCGACTATTAACCCACCACGATAAATAATTACTCCTAGGCGATCGCTTTTGTCGATAGTAAACTCACCAAATTCACCTTTATAGCTGGTAGGTTCCTTATCTAATAGACTAATCATCACATTTATCATTTAACATTGAACATTTATCATTTAATTCTAAAAGCTAATCATTAATCATTTGAGACCTATCAATCTGAATTACTGATTACTGATTACTAATGCTTCCTAACCAGTTACGAATTTCACTGACTAACCACAGTAACTCGTCTTCACTCAATCCTTTACCAAAAATAAATCTTTCATAAGGCTGCAACTTAGATCTTGACGGGGAAGGATGCTGAACTTGGTTCAGGATATCCAAAAGTGTGATTGCAGTTGGCGATGAAACCTCGCCCGATCTTACGCTCAATCGACCCGTTGACTTAGTATTAATAATAATGGCGTAGGGTTTTAATTTGTCTTTGGCTTGGGAATTTGTAACATAATTAATGGAAATATCTTGAATATTATGTGTAATTCCTTGTTGTTGTTTTTTAAATCCCAAAAAATTAGTTGTAATTTGAAATCTATTATAGCCAAGTCTAATTTTTGATTCTATGAAATTAGATTCTAAACTATGGAGCTTAACAACTAAACCAATAATAAATATAGCAGGGAAAGAGAAAGGCAAAGAGAAAATCAGGAAAAGAGCAATAAAAAGAAAAATCCCCAAAGTTATAGGATGGTAGACTCCACCAAATATATTATTAGTTTTAGGTGGTATAGTAATTTCTATGAGATTGGGGTAACGGTCTATTTTAACTCTACTGTAAAAAGGTTTTACTAAGTTTTTGTGATTCCCATTTTTCGTATTTGTTGGTATATATGAATTCCAATTATTCTCATTTTTTTGCTTATTAAAGCTTAAATAATCTAGAGCCTGTTGAGCAGTTTTAAATCTTTTTTCTACAGCAGGATAGATAATTTTTTCAAGCCATTTTGCTAAATGAGAACTAATAGTAACGCGATCGCAAAATTGGAGTTTTAAATCAGAAGTAGGTAATTCTCCAGGAGGAGTACGAGTTAACAAGTGAATTAAAGTTGCACCCAAAGCATATAGATCGGAAGCAGGAACAGCTTTTCCCCCGAATTGTTCCATCGGTGCATAACCATAAGTACCCACCACAGTAAAGGTAGCACCCTCGGTGACAGCACGGTCTTGTACTGCGCCAAAATCCACTAAATAGATATTATTATCGTCTCCTAAAATCAAATTACTAGGCTTAATATCTCGGTGTAATATAGGAGGATTAAAACTGTGGAGATAAATTAAAATTTGTAAAATTTCTTGAGCAATTTTTTTTACTTCTGTTTCACTAAATCTTGTTCCCTTATCTAATAATTGTTTAAGAGAATTACCAGGAATACACTCTTGCACTAAACCAAACCAAAGAGTGCGGTCATCAATAGAGAAATAATCTTGATACTTAGGAATTCGACAATGATCTAATTGTTGCAGTGTTTGAGCTTCTCTCTCAAATAGTTTTAAATCTTCCCATTGTACATCACCGCCAAAAGCTAGTAACTTAACTATTACTTGTTGTTGAGTATCAGTGTTTAAATCTTTTGCTAACCAGGTTTGTCTGCCAGCATTTCTACCTAATTTCTTTTGTAATTGGTAGCGTTCATTAATAACCTGTTCCGCCTCTAACATCGTTACCTATTAATCAGCTATTTCTAATGTAGCGTTTTCTTTAGGTATTTATGTTTGATCTCGTTCTTGCTTTTTTAGAGTTATAGCCCAAATTAAACTAATTGTTCCCCCTAATAGCCCATATAGTAACCATTTCTCCAGACGATAGCCTTTTTGTTGTGCTACTATTGCTGCGATCGCACCCATTAAACAATGAATACCCAATAGCAAAAACCAAGGTGAATTGGGGGTAAAATTCAACATTTTGTTACTATTTAATTAATTCGATTATTCAGCCTATTATAGAGCAGTATTTCCTAGCTTTTAAGTAAAAATTAACGATAATTACCATTGAAAGTCAAAATAATTAGTATTTAAACTGCATTTCATAGTTTTCAGCTTTCTGAATTACCAAAACTAATATGATCGCTCTTATAGTCTGGTGGTTCAATATGAATAGAAACCCTAATTGGGGCATACCTGGCTGATAATCTAGCTTCTATCTCTTCTGTTATCTTATGAGCCGTTGCTACATCAGGCGCATTTACTATGAGGTGCATCTCCACAAATACCTGTCTACCAATGACACCACGGGAAGCAATATCATGACAATTAACTACTCCTGGTACTTCCATCACAATACGATGAATTGCCTCTGGTGCGATCGCAATTTCATCTACTAACCAAGGTAAGTTATCTTGCAACAC
>JASJEK010000182.1 GCA_030064915.1 Xenococcaceae cyanobacterium MO_234.B1 | reverse complement strand
CGACGAGTCAATTCTTGATAGGTTTGCTCTACTGATTTAAGTTTTTCTAGTAAATAAGCTTCTGCCATGATCTCGAACTCCTTAGTAACCAACTAAAAGTAAACACCGTGATTAGAGATGCTCCCTAACCGGGAGCAGTCTTACAACAGTCCCCTGGGTCACGAAACCCGTCCGCAGGGCTGTTGCGCTCTCTCACGGTCAAAATACAACGAACCCAGCAGTCAATTTTACTAACTGCTGGGTTTATGAAATTATTTAGTTGGCTATTTTTCCTTATCGGAATCAGTAGTATTAGCGCTAGGATCGAGCATACCGTATTTACGTAAAAAGCGATCCACTCGTCCTTCTGTATCAATAATTTTTTGTGTTCCAGTATAAAAGGGGTGATTTCCTGACCAAACATCAACGTGAATTTCTGGTTGTGTAGAACCTACAGTCATCACAACCTCACCATTACAAATAACTTTGGCTTCAGGATACCAAGTAGGATGGATATCTGGTTTGGGCATAATAATTCTTCCTTCTATAATCTAATATTAACGTTTGGAGAATTGAGGAGCTTTACGAGCTTTGTGTAATCCATATTTTTTCCGTTCTTTACAACGGGGATCGCGGGTTAAGTAACCTTCGGTTTTGAGGGGCTGACGATTATCGGGGTCTTGTTGACATAAGGCTCTAGCCACACCAAGTTTCACGGCATCCGCTTGACCTGTTAAACCACCACCATGAGCATTGACTAAGATGTCATACTCATTTTCAAAACCTAAAGTCTCTAGAGGAGCTTTGAGAGATTGAATATAGTTGGGAATACGGTTAAAGTAGTCTGTTCCTGGTTTTCCATTCACTACTACTTTGCCTTCTCCTGGGACAAGACGAACTCTCGCGATCGCTGATTTACGACGACCTGTACCCCAATATACTACTCTATCTTGGCTTTCTGTTCCTTCCATTATTTATCTCCTGCGGGAATTGTATTAATAGTTAGTGTTTCAGGCTGCTGTGCTTGATGAGGATGTTCTGAACCAGCATAAACTTTAAGTTTAGTGAACAGCTTGCGCCCTAAAGAGTTTTTGGGCAACATTCCTTTTACAGCCTTTTCAATAATTCTTTCAGGTATACGCGCTTGAAGCTGATCAAAAGTTTCCATTTTCATCCCCCCCGGTCTTCCAGAGTGACGACGATAGAGTTTTTGTTGTCCTTTTCTGCCTGTAACTACTACTTTTTCAGCATTGACAACAATCACAAAGTCTCCTGTATCCATATGAGGAGTATAAGTAGGCTTATTTTTGCCCCGCAAAATCATAGCTATTTCAGTAGCTAGACGACCTAAACGCTGTTCGGCTGCATCTACTACATACCATTTTTGCTCTAGAGTATCTTTCGTTGGTAAAGGAGTTTTAGTCATTTGCTTGTGTTTGGTAACTAGTTTTGTATATTAAAGACAATTTAGGGCGTTAAGACATAAGTAGGCTGGCTATCAAACCAAATTTGTTTAGGGAAAGGAAATGTGGAATAACCCACCCGTAATAAGCATAAACCCTTAGCTGGGGCAGAATATTTGACTTCTTCCCGCCGTTGATTTTGCCATATTTCAGTGAAGTTTTCTAAGCTTCTTTTTCCGATTCCCACTTCAATTAACATTCCTACTAATAGGCGCACCATGCCATACAAAAATCCATCAGCTTGTATTTCCAAATGCAGAAAATAATCTTGGCGATAACATTTAGCCTCTTGGACATTCACCCAAGAATGTTTCCTAGATGAACCGGCTCTTCTAAAGGCTGCTAAGTTATGCCTACCAATCAAAGGAGTTAAAGCAGACTGAATCGAAAGTTCATTTAAGTTGTTTTGATAATAGTGCCAAGCTATAGACTTAACAAATAAATTTGGTATTTTGCCAGTGTATATTGTATAACGATAGCGTCTCCAACTCGCGCTAAAGCAAGCGTGCCAATCAACTGGAACTTGGGCAGAAGCCCTAATTAGTATATCTCCTGGTAGTCTAGGGCTAAGAACTTTGCCCCACTTATGAGGTGGTATAGAGCCAGAATACTCAAAGTGAGCTACTTGTGCTGCTGCATGGACTCCAGCATCAGTCCTGCCAGCACCATAAATCGTTACAGGATGACCCATAACAGATGCGATCGCATCTTCTATTTCCCCTTGTATAGTTCTTCCCTTGGGTTGTCTTTGCCAACCATTATAATTAGTCCCTAGATATTGAATCACTAGGGCAATTCTTTGAGAAGAGGGGTTTTGTGGCTGGTCAGAGGTCAATTGAGACACCATCCATCGTTGATTTTGCCTAAACTAGCTCAATAATCGCCATTTCTGCGTTATCTCCCCGACGACGCTTGGTTCTGACAATGCGAGTATAACCACCTTGGCGATCGCCATAACGCTCACCAACAGCTTGGAATAATTCACTAACTAATTTTTTATCGTAGAGATAGCCTAAAGCTCTCCTTCTAGCAGAGAGAGAGCCGTCTTTGGCAAGAGTAATCATTCTCTCTACTTCTTTTCTAACTGCCTTAGCACGGGCTTTAGTGGTTGTAATTTGACCATAACGAATAATTTGAGTTGCCAAAGAACGCAGTAAAGCTTTTCTTTGATCTGCTGGCAGTCCTAATTGTGGTACTTTACATCGATGACGCATGATTTTCAGTGATTACGACTTTATCTAATTAGCTTTTACCTGATTTTTCTTGAGGTAAGGTAATACCTAAACGTTTTTGTAAGGCTTCTATAACTTCATCAGCAGATTTTTGACCGAAGTTTTTGATCTCCAAAAGGTCTTCTTGGGTATAATCCAGCAGGTCAGAAACTGAATTAATCTGAGCCCGTTTCAAACAGTTATAAGCTCTTACAGATAATTGCAACTCTTCTATCGGAATTTGACTGGTGGGGTCTTCATCTTCTTGATAATCTTCTTGAATTTCCTCTAGAGTTAAGTCTTTGAGAGGATTAAATAAATCGACCACAAGTCCTGCTGCTTGGGATAGAGCTTCTTCTGGCTTAATGCTGCCATTAGTCCATATTTCCATTATCAGGCGTTCTCGGACATTAGCACCATCAACACGGGCATCTTCAACACTATAGTTAACTTTAGTTACAGGCATAAAGACAGCATCTATCTGCAAAAAGTCTAAAGAACTTCCCTCGTCTTTGCCTCTTTCGACGGCTCGATAACCCTTCCCTTTCTCGATCCGAAATTCAATTTCTAGAGATGCTCCATCAGCAAGAGTTGCTATATATTGATTGAGATCAACTATTTCTACTTCAGAAGGTAGAGAAAACTGGCTAGCAGTAACAGTTCCTGGTCCAGTGGCGGTTAAACGACCTATTTGAGGCTGATTAGTATAGCTTTTGAGAACTATCTCTTTCATATTGAGAATAATTTCTAAAACATCCTCTCTGACCCCTTCTATTGTGGCGAATTCATGAGTAGCAAAGCCAAACTTGTGTTCTTGTTTACTCTCATCTTTTGCCATGCCTCCGCCAATACGAATTGCTGTGATCGCAGCACCTTCAAGATTGGACAATAGAACTCGGCGTAAAGCATTTCCTATAGTTGTTCCCTGACCCCGTTCTAGAGGCTCTAAGACAAACTTACTATATTGATGCTGGTTTTTTTGTGTTTTGGATTCTACACATTCAATTTGAAATTGCGCCACAGATTGACCTCCCTTCCGTTTTACAGCGATTGATTGCTAAGCTGAGCTTTTGATAGAACTTTTGTCTAATCGCTAGATTATTGCGAATTTTTTTACACCCTACGCCGTTTTGGAGGACGACATCCATTGTGAGGAATAGGAGTAACATCGCGAATTAGGGTAATTTCCAATCCTGCTGCTTGCAAAGACCTAATTGCTGTTTCTCGCCCAGCACCAGGACCACTAACCATGACTTCTATCTGACGCATACCTTGATCTATCGCTTTTCTGGCAGCAATATCCGCTGCTGTTTGAGCAGCAAAAGGAGTACCTTTTTTGGCTCCTTTAAAGCCACTAGCACCAGCAGAAGACCAAGATACAACGTCTCCTTTCGTATCAGAGATAGTAACGATTGTGTTATTGAAGGTGGATTGAATATGGGCAATTCCGTTAGGAACGTGTTTTTTCTGTTTTCTTGGGCCGCTTCTTTTCTTAGGTTGCGCCATTGTATTTCTTTATTTTGGAGCTTATTTAGAGTAAATTGAACAAAATTGAACAAAGTTTAGTTTGGTATTTATTTCTTGGAAGGTGCTTTTTTCTTACCTGCTACAGTTAACTTTCTACCTCGGCGGGTACGAGCGTTGGTGCGAGTTCTTTGACCTCTAACTGGTAGCCCCATACGATGACGGCGACCACGATAAGTACCAATATCAGCTAAACGCTTGATATTCATTGCTTCCCATCGTCGCAGGTCCCCCTCAACTTGATAGTTAGCTTCAACATGGGCGCGTAATTTAGCTACTTCTTCGTCCGCTAGGTCTCTAACTCTGGTATCAGGATTAATTCCTGTTGCTGATAAAATAGCTTGGGAACTAGGTAGTCCGATACCGAAAATATATGTCAGCCCAATCTCCACGCGCTTGTCACGAGGTAGATCGACTCCGGCAATCCGTGCCACGGGTTTTCTCCTTTGCTTATTTGTTGACTAAAATAATTTGGTTGATTATTAACTACTTAACCCTGACGTTGTTTATGCTTGGGGTTAACGCAAATCACCATAACTCGACCGCGTCTGCGAATGACACGGCACTTTTCGCACATTTTTTTGACTGATGGTCTAACTTTCATCCCTATTTTGGGCAACACTGCAAGCTTATTATTATAATTATATTTCTGTACTATGTCAATAACTATTAATACACTAAAGTGTAAAGTGTTAAAGATATTCAATTTACCTTATCTATTTTTGAGACGATAGGTAATTCTTCCTTTAGTTAGATCGTAAGGAGTTAGCTCAACTTTAACGCGATCGCCTGGTAAAATTTTAATGTAATTTCGGCGAATTTTTCCTGAAATATGAGCTAAAACATTGAATCCGTTATCTAAATCAACTCGAAACATAGCATTAGGCAGAGACTCGGTTACTGTCCCTTCCATTTCTATAAGGTCTTGTTTAGCCAATTGAAACCTCCTAATTTTTTTTTGACTGAATTAAATAAAAGCATTGATTAGTGTTCAATAATTGCTTTAAGAGAAGCTGTGACTTCTTCCATTGAAGCATTACCATTTACTGGTTTTAGAGTATTACGCTCTCGATAAAAATTGATTACTGGAACTGTATCTTTATAATATATTTCTAGACGACGACGAATAGTCTCCTCATTATCATCCTTACGTTTTCTCGCCAAAAGTCTTTCTACCAAAACTTCATCTGGGACTTCTAAGTTCAAAGCGCAATCAGCAGCTAAATCCAACTCTGCTAGCAGCTTTTCTAAGAAAGAAGCCTGACTGACATTACGAGGAAACCCATCTAGTATCCAACCTTGAGCAGTATCAGATTGACTTAAACGCTCTTTGATCAAATCAAGAATTAAATCGTCAGGAACCAACTCTCCTTGATCCATGTAACTTTGAGCTTTTTGCCCCAAAGGAGTTTGTTCTTTTACTGCTTCTCTCAATATATCCCCAGTAGAAATATGAGGAATCTGATAGGTATCCGATAATATTTGAGCCTGAGTGCCTTTGCCTGCTCCGGGAGGACCCAAAAAAATTAGCCTTTTCACTATTTTATTTTCACTATTTTAATTAAATGTTAGATAAAAATTTGAGACTCACTGTCTAGGTTTAGTCGGTAGCAATAACTAATCTTGATTTTGTTATTGCTACTAACTACTAATTAACCGATTTATTGTTTAACCATGCCTTCATAACGCTGGGAAATTACATAAGTCTGTATTTGTTTGGCTGTATCAATAGCAACCCCAACTAAAATCAACAAGGATGTAGCTCCTAATCCCCTAAATACAGTCGTACCTACAGGTATCGCTCCTTCTACCGCAATAGGTACTGTTACGACAATCCCGAGAAATATTGCACCTAAAAAAGTCAAACGGTTTATGACTTTTTCTAAGTAAGCACTCGTATTTTTTCCTGGTCTAATTCCTGGAATAGAAGAACCCATTTTTTTTAAGTTCTGGGACATATCTATAGGATTGACGATTAAGGAAGCATAAAAATAGCTGAAAAAAACAATTAATACTAAATTGACTGCTACATACGGCCCACTACCAGGTTGTAAAGCTACTGCTACTTGGCTAACAATATTTCCTACGGTGCCATCACCACCGACAAATCCTGCTAGAGAAGATGGCAAAATTAATACAGCAGAAGCAAAGATAATTGGCATCACGCCACCTTGGTTTAACCTTAAAGGCAGGTAACTAGTTCTTTCTCGATATAGTCTTCTGCCTACCTGACGGCGTGCCGAGATGATAGGAATCCGACGAGTACCTTCTTGAACAAAAACAATACCCACAATCATGACTAAGAAGACAACAAGCAAGATTACCACTTGAGCAATGGCCTCTCTACCTCCAGTTTGAGCAATTTGAATTCCATTGCCTAAAGTTTTAGGTAAAGTAGCTACAATATTGACAAAAATTAGTAGAGAAGCACCATTGCCAATGCCTCTTTCTGTAATCAATTCCGATATCCACATGACGAACATTGAGCCAGCCGTCAATGCCAACACTGTTTCGACAACAAACCAAATTCCTGGATCTACTGCATAGGGACGTAATAAGCCAATAGTGAGTCCTATGCTTTGTATAATTCCCCATCCTAGAGCAACATAGCGAGTGATTTGGGATATCTTGCGTCTTCCAGCTTCTCCCTCATTTTTCTGCAAATCCTCTAGACTAGGAATTGCAGCAGTGAGTAACTGCATAATAATAGAAGCATTAATGAAGGGTAAAATCCCCAGAGCAAAAATCCCCAAAGCAGATAAACCTCCTCCTGTAAAGATGTCTAAAAACCCTAATACTGGAAGATTTTGAATTCCTGCTGCAAATTTAGCCCGGTCAATTCCAGGGACAGGAATGAATATACCTAAACGTACTAATATTAAAAGACCAATAGTTACTAACAGCCGACCCCTAAGACCAGCTGCTTGTGCCATTTGTAAAAAAGTTTCTTGTGCTGTTGGTGTTTTATCTCGAACCATGCAAGGCTACCTCTTTTGTGGTTAGGTTAGCAGTAAGTTAAACTGTGTGGTGTTAAATCTTATGTCATCTAGTTGTTACACCTCAAAACTTATGATAAACCAAATCCAGTCCTTGCTTATTTAGTAATTATTTCCCAACTTCCACCAGCAGCTGCGATTTTTTCCTTAGCACTTTTGCTAAAGGCTGCTGCTTTAACGTTTAAAGCAGTACTAATTTCTCCATTTCCGAGAATTTTTAGTGGACCATCATTACTGGTGACAATACCTGTTTCCATTAAGGACTCTAGGGTAACTTCGGTATTAGCAGCTAAAGATGATAGTTTACCAACATTAATGATGGTATATTTTTTTTGATTAACTAGAGGGAAATGCTTTAGTTTTGGAACTCGACGATAGAGAGGCATTTGCCCCCCCTCAAAGCCTGGCTTTGTCCCAGTACCAGAACGGGATTTTTGTCCCCGCATCCCAAAACCACAACTGGCACCTTGACCGGCAGAAATTCCCCGACCAACTCTGCGCCTACGCTTTTTAGAACCTGTTTTGGGTGCGAGTTCATTTAACTTCATAAATATTCTCCTAACTCTACTCTCCTGACTGTATTCTCCTAACTATCAAGATTAAGCGTATAACTGCTCCAAAGAAATACCTCTTTCTTTTGCTACTTCGGAAAAAGTCCGTAAACTTTCCAGTGCATCAATTGCTGCTCTAGCATTATTTAGAGGATTATTTGAGCCTAACTGCTTAGCCAAAATATTTTTGACTCCTGCTAGTTCTAATACTGTGCGAACTGCTCCACCAGCAATTACCCCAGTACCTGGGGCAGCAGGGCGCATAAAGACTTTGGCTCCACCAGCAACACCGTTACTCACGTGGTTAATTGAGTTGGACTTAGTTAGAGATACCTCAATAAGCTGCTTCTTGGCATCTGCAACCCCTTTACGAACTGCTCCAATAACATCAGCAGCTTTACCAACACCAACACCAACTTGTCCTTTTTCGTTGCCAACAACTACGATGGCACGAAAACTCAGTTTTTTACCACCTTTGACAACTTTACTAACACGACGAATTTGGACAACTCTTTCTTGCCAATTAGATTCTTTATCTCTAGCGCGACTTTTTTTGCGCGACGATTTTGCCATAGTTTTAGTTTGGGTTTTGTTTGTAATTAGAATTCTAAACCTGCTTCACGAGCAGCATCGGCTAATGCTTTGACTCTTCCATGATAAATATTGCCACCACGGTCAAAGACAACTTTAGTTACTCCTTTATCTAAAGCTCTCTTAGCGACTAATTTACCTACAGCAGCAGAAGCGTCACGGGTAGAGCTAGAGGTTAACTCTTGTCTTAGCTCCACCTCTAATGTTGATGCAGCAGCCAAAGTGTGATGAGCAGTATCATCAATGATTTGAGCATAGATGTGTTGGTTTGAGCGAAAAACTGACAAACGGGGACGCAAGGGCGAACCACTTATTGTTTTGCGTATTCGTCGATGCCGACGAGCGGTGGATTCTCTGCGGGATAACTTCATAGCTTTTACTTACCTGTTTTACCTGCTTTACGTCTGACCATTTCACCTAAATAGCGAATTCCTTTACCTTTGTAAGGTTCAGGTGGTCTAACTGCTCTAATTTTTGCTGCAACGTTACCGACAATTTCCTTGTCGATTCCGCTGACAATAACTTCTGTATTTTTTTCTACAGCAACTTGGATGCCTTCTGGCATATCCATTTCTACTGGTTTACTGTAGCCTACGTTCAGGGTTAATTTTTTTCCTTGAGCTTGGGCGCGATATCCAACTCCTTGGATTTGTAAACGTTTTTCAAATCCTTTGGATACCCCCTCTACCATATTGGCAATCAAAGTACGGGATAGACCGTGACGTTGACGAGCAATACGGGAATCGGTTTCTGGTACTACCTTGATATCATCACCTTCTTGAGATATTCCAATTAAACTAGGGATTTCTCTTTGTAAAGTTCCTTTTGGACCTTTAACTGTTATGTGTTGCCCCTTAATATCGACGCTGACCTTAGAAGGAATTGGTATGGGACGCTTGCCAATGCGAGACATGAATAGTTACTCCTTTAATTACCAGATATAACAGAGGATTTCTCCGCCAACTCCCTGACGACGAGCTTCTCTGTCGGTCATGACTCCACGAGATGTGGAAACAATAGCGATGCCAATGCCACCTAATACACGAGGTATATCTTTTCGTTTGGAATAAACTCGAAGCCCTGGCTTACTTACCCGTTTAAGGGTACTAATAGTGGGTTGACGATTTTTGCCTTGATATTTGAGAGAGAGGGAAAGATGTTTTTTAATACCTTCTCCCATTTCTTCGTAATTCTCGATAAAACCTTCTTCTTGAAGTACTTTTGCAATACTTCTAGTCATTTTGGTTGAAGGTACTTTGGTTGTTGGATGCTTGACTAGGCACGCATTACGAATGCGAGTCAGCATATCTGAAATAGTATCGGTTGCCGCCATTATGTCTTATTTTTATCTCCTGATACTGAGGATTTAGTTTTTACGGAAGGGCATTCCCATTTCTTTGAGTAAAGCGCGCCCTTCTTCATCTGTATTGGCTGTGGTGACTATAGAAATATCCAGTCCCCGAATTTGGTCAATAGTGTCGTAGTCAATCTCTGGAAAAATTAGCTGTTCTCTCACTCCCAAGCTGTAATTTCCTCTACCATCAAAACTTTTGGGACTAACACCGCGAAAATCACGAATGCGAGGGAGAGCCAGATTGATGAGACGTTCGAGAAAAGAATACATCCGCTCGCCACGCAGCGTAACCATAACTCCTACAGGCATACCTTGACGAATTTTAAAGCCAGCGATCGCCTTTTTAGCTCTGGTAACAACAGGTTTTTGACCTGTAATAGTAGAAATTTCCTTAATAGAGGATTCTAAGGCTTTGGCGTTTTGAGATGCTTCCCCTAGACCGCGATTAACATTTATCTTAGCTACTTTGGGAACTTGATGAATATTGGTATAACCAAATTGTTCTTTAAGTTTCGGAAGAATCTCAGTTGTATATCTTTCCTTGAGTGTTTTTGCCATGATGTTAATTTTTTCTGACTGTTCCTGGGCTTGGTCAGGAAATAATAGTTTAGTTTTGTTTCTTAATTAGTCGATTATTTCGCCAGTTTTTTTGAGCATCCGAACTTTTCGACCATCATCAGTGAAGGTGTAACATATACGACTGGCTACTTTCTCTTTTTCGGAATAAAGCATCACATTGGAACTGTGAACTGGAGCTTCAAAGGTGGCAATTTGACCAGACTCTCCTTCTTGCTGAGGTTTAACGTGTTTAGTGCGAATATTAACCCCTTTAACAATTACTTGACTGGATTTAGGAATAGCTTGCAGAACTTCTCCTACTTTGCCTTTGTCTCGTCCGGAGATGACTTGAACCGTATCTCCTTTCTTGACGTGCATTTTAAAGCGTTTATGTAAGTTTTTTGTTTTTGCCATTTAGATCACCTCTGGGGCGAGAGAAACAATTTTGGTAAAGTTTTTTTCTCTTAATTCCCGCGCGACAGGCCCAAAAACCCTAGTTCCTCTAGGATTATTGTCGTTGTTGAT
>JASJEK010000181.1 GCA_030064915.1 Xenococcaceae cyanobacterium MO_234.B1 | reverse complement strand
AAGTTGATTTGAGTATAAACTTTGGTTCTACTATTAGGTAAGTTCGATAGTTGAATGTTACTAGATAATTTCTGAGCGTCTTGCCATTGACCAGTAGTAATTAACAGTTTTAAGAGATTGAGTTGTGCTTTAATTGCTGTAGTAGAGAATCTTGCTTTCTCAGACTCTAATACTTGTCGGTAATTATTTTCTGCTTTTTCATAAAAATTGGAAGTGTTTCCTGAAACAGATAAGGATTTATTAATATCGCAACGCCAAGGAAAATACTCATACCGAATAGGTAACTGTCTCTCTCTTTCTAAGTTTCCCCAGGAGTGCCAAGTATCAGCCAAACTTAAGTAACTAGTCGTTATATTGGTCCGAGAGTTGGAACTTTTTGCTAGTTCTAAACCTTGTTGTAAAAATTGTTCGGAATTAGCTAAATCGCCGATAGTACGAAAAACATTGCCTAAACTAATTAATCCTTTGAATTTTAAATCATCTGGCAAATCATCGAGATTTTTCTGTACTGTTGCAATAGCTTTTTTGGCTTCTTGATACAGTCCTAAAGCTTGCAAAGCTTGTACTTGATTAATCTGGCTGGTAACATTTCCTTGTTTATCGTCTAATTTTTGAGAAATTTTAGTAGCTAATTGCCAGCTAGATAAAGCATTATCGGGATTACCTTGAAAATACCCAAGACGACCGTAAATATTAATTATTTTAGCTAGTATTTGTAATTTGTCTGAAGTTAGATCGGGAATTTCCCAAGTATCAGGAAAATTTAAATTATAGTTAAATCCTAGAAGAGTTAAGCTTAGAGAGATCGCACCTCTGGCTTCTTGCCAGTTTCCCAGTTGTTGATAGGCTAAGGAGAGATTACCTCTGGTGATAGCTTCTTTCTGTTCTTCTCCCAATTCAGCAAAGATATCCGCAGCTTGTTCTAATTTATCCCTCGCTTCACTAAATTGCTCTGCTTGGTAATAGTTTCTTCCTTGTTGTACCAGGTTTTGAGCCTCAACAAGATTTGATTGCTTCTGAGTTTCATTTACAGAAACAAGATGATTATTTTTTCTGTTTATCTCTGTTCTGTTTATCTCTGTGTCTGTATGACTAAATCCTGGCATGATTCCAGTAGTGAGGAATAAGCCGAGTAAAAAGAAAATAGCTATAGAACGAAAAAGTTTCATAATTAGGGTTTGCTGCTTGTAAATATACAAATCAATATTTCTAACTACTGATAGTTACTAAAAATATGGTCAAATATGACACTGACTATTTCTAGCTTTACCAGGTGTAATCCTAATGGGACGAACTACAACGCCCTCTATCCCTCCGTCAAAGACTGTTGGGATTACTTTTCGCATGATGTTATAACTACCATTTACATCCGCATTAATTCTTGTCTTTTGTCCTTTTATCTTGTACATTCCTCTTGATTCTCGATAACCACTAAACTTAATTTGTTTAGCACCATCATCACCTAACTTCGGAATGTAATCTAAAGACAAAAAGCTAGCTAGTGATGTGTAACTTTCCTCGGAACAAATAACCTTTATTCCTTTCATTGCTCCTTTGTAAATCAACATTTCTACGAAACGAGCATGAGGAATTGAGACAAAAGATTGATTATTCTTTTTGCCGTTATTGACGTACTGTTTCCACAACGGATTTTGACCAATAATTAACTGGCTAATGCCACGAGAATCTAAATAGTTAATTATCCATCTAGAGCAGACATGGAGGTAACTATCTACTCGATTATTTCGCTTGGCTGTTAATCTTTGAATCCTGCGGGAAGTTGGTTTTTCACCTCGTAACTGCGACTGAAGTTGAGCTTTAGTTTTGTTATAGAACTGATTTAAACTTTTGAGCGGTCGTCCGTTAACCAGAATCGGGACAAAGCCTTTTTGGTTTGATGTTAACGTCGCTAAATTGTTTACTCCAATGTCTATCGCTGCAATAGCATCAGGGTTAGTTACTGTATGGTGTTCAGGTTGTTCGTAAACTATTTCAATGACATACTGTCCTACTTTGGGGATAATCCGAGCTTGAGCTATGTTTTTGGCTTTGGTAGTCACAGTAATATCTGTGCCAGATAATTTAACGATTCCTTTCTTCAGCCCTGGTTTACTAATAGCTTGGATGGTGTAAATCAGTAAGTTACGCCCTTTAGTTTTGTGTTTATATTTAGGTAGTTTTGGTCTACTAGTAAATTTCTCTGGAGTTTCTTTATAAGATTTATTTGCTGCCAAAAAAGACTTCCAGTTTTTATCCAAAACCTTCAGGACTTGTTGACTTACCTTTCTAGGTAGAGCTTGATAGTCTGGCTGAGCTTTTACCTTATGATAAACCTGATTAAACCCCAGATAAACTCCCTCAAAGATGAAGGATTGACGAACTAAATAGTTGGCATAGTTGTAAAGATTTTTAGACAGAAAACATAAGTTGTCTATCTGTTTCCAGAGCGGACTAGTTTCTTTAACTATATGTCTCTCAACTTGCCTCATTCTTTTTGTTTAATTGATATTTATATTATCTCATGGAATGAAATTTATTGATTAAAATATTTGATAATATTTAACTATATTTGACTATATTTTCATTGAATGTTTATCATACCTGATGTAAGGGCGAACGACCTTTCGCCCCTACTGATTACTGATTCAAAAAAGATTCCATTGCAGAGAAAAATACAAACCCTGTTCCTGTAAGGTTCTATCCCGAGAATCTGTATCTATTAGAGGAATGCCGTAATCAAAGCGAAAAGTAAAATTCTTTTCTTGCCAGAGTAAGCCAATACCCACAGCTGCTAAATTTTCAGGGTCTGGATTGGGCACATCAAAACTATTCCAACCTTTGCCATAATCAATAAAAGGTACTATCTGTACTATTCCTAATTCGGAGAAACCCTTAATAATGGGTATGCGGAGTTCTGCTGAAGCTAACAAGCCATTGTCAGTAAGCAGTTGATCTTTACGATAACCTCGGACAGTATTAAAACCACCAACAGTAAACTGTTCCGAAGGCAAGAGTGCATCATTTGCTAGTTGCATTCCACCCCTCAGCAATAGCAAAGTGTCTGAAGCTAACAGGCGTACCCACTGGGCTTGTCCTCGCCAAGCCAAAAAGCGACTGTCGGGAATTCGCTCAACCCCTGAGATCTGTTCGTTAGTAGTAGAACCAAAAGCATCTAAACCAAAGCTAAACTCTGAACGGAGGGCGAAAACTGAATTAGAATTTCGTCTTGTCCATTCTTGACCAAATCGCAGGGTAAAGATCCGAGTCTCACCATCTTCATCAGCACCAAGAGAAAAGGGGAAAGGCATTCCTGATAAGAAAGATTCAGTTTTTCGCCAAAAAGCTGTTAAGCTCAGAGCAACTTCGTTGAAGGTTTGAGTTTGGTTATTAATAGTTTGTAGGATTGGCTGGCGCAGAGCCAATTCGTAGTAGGTAGACTCCGATTCGATATCTAATTCATCGAATGGCGGCTCAACAACATCGTTATCTTGGTAATTGAAGTTAAAGCTGAGAGTGCCGTTGCGGGCATTAATCGGGACTTTGTAGGAGCCATCTACTTTATTGCTGCCATCGGTGTTGAAGTAAGTCACACTCAGTCCATCTCCTAGCCCCAGTAAATTGGCTTCTCTGAGTAGACCACCCCGCTGGAAAGTCCCAATACTGGGGGAGCGATAGTTATCAGCGATAATTTGGAAATTGAAGGAAGGAGCCTCTGTAACTGCAACTTCTAAAGCATTTTGTCCTGGACGAGGGCCATCGGACAAGGTAGCAGATAGACTTTGAATCAGAGGATCGAGTTGTAATAGTTGTAGAGCTTCCTGAAGGCGATTAATATTTAAAGGTTTAGATACAGCTAAGTTTAAGCGGGAGCGTATGTAGTTAGGATTTAGTTTGAGAGAGCCTTCCCTAGGGAGTATTTTTATCTCTGTCAATTCCCCTTCAATAATTTTTACTTCAACAATTCCTGTTCCTTGTTGTTGAGTTTCTTCCGGAATGGAAATAATTGCACCAGAGGTAATATATCCTTGTTGGGCATAAAGAGTAGCAATCTCCAAAGCAATTTGGAGCAATCTGGTTAGGGAAACGGGTCTGTTTGTTAAATCTGTCGTAAATTTTTCGGTTAATTCTTCGTTAGTAAAGGCAGTATTGCCAGTAAAGATAAATTCAGTAACAATAATTGTTTCTTCCGTACTGGGAAGTTCTTCTGGGGGAGTTATTGGGGAAGGAAGTAATTCTTCTGGTGATGGGAGTGAAGAGGGAGGTTTTTCGGGTAGAGAAGGAGGCGAAAGGGGCGGAATGACATCCTGCGGTGGTATTTGCGTAATAGCAGGAGAATCAGGGCTATTTTGAGTAATGTCGCTAGTTTGTGCCCTGAGATAACCAGTATTGATGGTGCTGGTTAAAACTACTACAAGTGATTGTAGCCAGTAGCTCGGAAATCTAATCATTGTTTTCTCATGTTTGCTCCTTAATTCATTTAGTTAACGTGAGTTCAGAATTCGGAATTCGGAGTGACCTGCGGTAGTCGCTTCGCGTTCGGAGTTATCATTTTTTCCACTAGAGAATGGGGGATTTAGACTCTAATGAATTAATTACTCTGACAAGGAAATGCTGTTAACAGCGTCATATTTTTAATCTCATCACCTGTAAAACTCCCTTCTAAGGTTTGCTTTTGTTCCTTCTCCTCTGCTAATTCAAGAGGAATCCATTCGGCGATAACGAGCTCGCTACTAAATAAATCATCGGGACTAGGTGGTAATCCTCCTCTGCCAATAGCGAAAAATTCTAATGTTGGCTGACCTCCTGTTGTTTGGCAACCCTGGGCTACTTCGACTGCTACTGTTTCTTGTGGTAAGTTACTTAAACCCCGAGTCGGGTCGATCTCAGAAGTATTAATTTCTACTTTTCCTTCCTGTCCAAATTCAGATGAGGCAGTAATGTCGCTTAGAGGAGTTTCTTCATCACGGGGTTCAATGCCAAAAATTCCTCGAGAAGTAATTTCGACTCGACCACCGTTGCCGAAGGAAGCATTAGCAGTAATATCATTATTTTCCTGGGGAAAAGCAATAATAAATGGCGCATCTATGGTAATGTTGCCACCATCTCCCTCTGCCTGATTAGTACCAGCAGTGGCGGTAATTTGACTGTTATTGCGTAAGGTTAATAAATCTGAGAGGGTGAGGTTAATATCTCCTCCTTGGTTACTGGCAGTTTCAGCAGTAATAGTTCCTTTATCTAGGGTAAGAGAACCTGCTTGTAAATCAATGTTTCCGCTTACTCCACTACCATCACTGTTAACGGATATTTGCGCTCCATCACGAATGATGACTGTGCCTGGGTCAATGAAAATACTGCCGCCTTTGCCACTAGAACCTTCTTCGGTGTTGGCAAAAATACCACTGCCTGCCCCAGCTAGAGTAATGCTGTCTTGCACTTTCAGAGTGATATTCCCCGCCTCAGAGCTGCTAGCGGTTGAGGTTAGGAGTTGTCCGCCATTGGTAGCCTCAAAGGTATTTGCTGTCACGTTGATGCTGCCGACTGGACCGACGGAGGTAGAAGCAGAAATAGTCGCTCCCTTCTGAACCACAAGTTGCCCCGTCTCAATTATAATGTCTCCAGCTCTGCCAGCCTCGCTTGTCTCCACTGATACCACTGCTCCATCGGCGACTTTCAAGCGCCCAGTTTCAATCGTTACATCACCCCCATTTCCCTCTGATCCTTCTTCGACTGAAGCAGATAAGGTGCTGGGAAACCCATTAGTCCTGGTGCCAATCACTTCCACCTCAGTCGCCGTTACCGTCAAGTCTCCGGCATCTCCCTTGCCAAACGTAGCAGCTGATACCTCTGCCCCATCGGCGACTTTCAAGCGCCCAGTTTCAATCCTTAAATCTCCTCCTTTTCCCTTTGCTTTTTCTTCAACTGAAGTAAACAAGCCACTGGAAAAAGAAGAACCATTAATCTCTGACTCGCCAATCACTTCCACCTCAGTCGCCATTACCATCAAGTCTCCGGCCTTTCCATCGCTAAACGTAGCAGTTGATAGCTGACCTCCATCCTTGAGCAGCAACTGCTCAGTGGTAATTGTCAGAGTTCCTCCATCCCCCGAGCCAAGCGTAGCAGCCGATACCTGACCTCTATCAGCGACTTTCAAGTGCTCAGTTTCAATCATCACCTTGCCTCCATTCCCGCTGGCTTCTGGGTTGACTTGATTAAACAAGCCAGTGTTGATAAACTGACCCTCTGCTGGCACCCCAATCACTTCCACCGACTGCGCTTTGACTATCAAGTCTCCCGCATCTCCCTTGCCAAACGTACTAGCTGATACCACTGCCCCATCGGCGACGAGCAAGCTTTTAGTTTCAATCATCACGTTGCCCCCATTGCCCCTTGCTTCTGATACCACTACTTGGCTGGCTACGGGGGTAAAAAATCCGTTCCCATCGATGGAGACAGACTCGCTGGCTTGAATAATCACACTTCCTGCCTGAGCATCTCCAAAAGTTAAGGTTCCCAGTTCAGCGTTATCGGTGACAGAGAGCGACTTGGCTATGACCTTAATATCACCCCCAGTTGCCCCTGGTACAAGAGTAGAGCTGAGGCTGTCAATGGCACTGCTTGTGACAGAGATGTCAGCACCGCTCTTAAAAGTGATATTACCGCCTAATAAGCCAAAGGAAAAGATGCCAGACTCAGGGACGAAGGTGATATCCCCATTGGCAAGCAAGGTGACATCACCACCATCGCCAGAAAAATTGAAATTTAAAGGATCATCTGAAGTTCCAGAAATATTAATCAAGCCATTGACTGTAATCACATCTCTTGAGTCAATAGCAACAAGACCTCCCCCCAAATCACTACTTGTATCAATAGAGCCAATTGTAATCCCGCCAGATAGGACAGAATTAGGCTGGTACTGATTGGTTAAAAAGACAACTCCTCCATTATTAGTGATACTGCCAATACTGATATCTGCACTCGTCTCAGTAGCACCAGTGCTGGGAACTTCTGAAAAGCCAGCTATGCTGCCTGTAATTCCTGGCGTACCCAACACTGTAGTTCCAGCTCTAATATCCAAAGTTGGCTCCTTGCTGCCCTCAATGTCTACCACAGTTGCACCATCCGACAGTGTAACCCTCTCCTGAATCGAGTTCGCCACCGCGGCGTCTGGTTCTGTAATTGTGACAGTCCCTGGAATCGTTACGCTCCCACCAGCCAAAATGTGCAGGGAGGCTCCTGTGTAACTATTGAAACTGACATCGCCATTAGCACGAATAACCGGATCGAAGGGACTGAACAAATTTCCTAACCTCCCATCCAATTGTTCAATCCGAAAACTGCCTCCCGTCCAGTAGTGAGCATCTCCTCCTACAGAGTTAGCCGAACGCAATACCAGATCCCCGCCAGAGAACAAACCACTATCAGGATGGTTCAAGGCAAAGATATCTATACTTTGATTTCCCTGAATCAGAAGTTGCCCCCCAGCAGCGGCAATAAATGGTTGCGTGGCACTATCCCTAATCTTTAATGTATCCGTAGCTTGCAAGGTTAAATCCTTTCCCGTCTGTAGCTGACCCTGCAAATCCAGATTGCCAGCAGACAAAGTAAGATCTTCTCCTACTACCAAGTTACCCTGGTTAGAAATTACCTCTTCTCTCCCCTCAAACTGCAATCCTATCGGCGGCTTGACATTAACCGTCAACAAAGGTGGTGCTTCTGGATTAGTGGCACTAAACTGTTTTCCATCAGGAAAGACAATACTATCAGCAGTGGTTCCTAAAAACGAACCTCTCACATCTAAACTGGCATTTTGACCAAAAATAATCCCATTGGGATTGAGGAAAAACAGATTAGCATTCCCCAACACCCCTAATGTTCCCAAAATCTCAGAAGGATTGCTGCCTGTTACTCTACTAAATATATTCTCGATCGCCGCTGGATTCTCAAAATAGCCTCCTCTACCCTCACCAATATTGAATGAGCGAAAACTGTGGAAGAGATTACTTCCTCTAACTGCTCCCCCGGAAATGCGATCGCTCTCCATTCCCTTAATGGTATCAGGTGTAACCACAGAACTTTCTGCACCGAGAGTCTCATCAGGAATAATTTGCGCCAAGACAATACTCTCCCAGCAAGGAACAGTAACACCACCCAAGGCGATCGCGATCGCGAATTTCCCGAACCCAGCTCCCCAGTCTGTACTCATAGCAGAAGCCTCTTGAAAGACAGGGATTATCCCATGAGTCAGTCAGGCTGAGCAGAACAGTTAATTTTCTTCCCGACTCAGACTCATACTCAGACTCATACTCATACTTGATATTCTCCCAAAATTTCGGAAAAGGAGATAATTATTTGTTTGTTTTGACCGTAAATGTTTAATCTTTGTAATATTTCACAACATTGGTTCGATGACCAGAAGAGTAAGGAATTCGGAGTTAGGAGTTAGGTTACAAGCCTCTCCTTTTACAGCGAGTTGGTTTTGGAAAACGATTCTGAAAAGAATGGGGTATTGCATCTTGGGTGACCCAGAAAGCGATCGCGCAGTGCCAGGCGGAAGCCTGACCGCGCAGTGCCTGTCTTCGGCAGACCGCAAAAACGAGACAAATACATAAATCCCAAAACCTTAACCCAATAACTCAATGAAACAAACAAAGTTATTAGGTACTTAGACAGACTCAATCGATATATTACTTAGCTCAAATCAAGTTTTTCTAGAGGAACAAAATCTATTTTTACTCGTGCATTCAGTGCGGTAGCAATGCGGTTTAGCATTGCTAAGGAGTGACCTTCATAATCAGCATCTTCCAGACGACAAATCACAGAGGCAGTCGTTCCTACAATTTCTGCTAATTTTCTTTGTGAAAGTCCGGCTTGGGTACGAAGTTCTCTTAGTTTACGGGCAACATTATCATTAACTCGCACTTCTTCAAGTGCGGTGAGCCTTTCGTAGTTTCCTTGATAGTAACGGCGATGCATAATCTCAAGGGCATCATCAGTAATTTTCTTGTCCATCATGTCTGTTATTCCCTATAAGTATGAGCTTCTGGATCTTGTTCAAACTTCTTTTTTCTTTTGATTGCTCTGTCGATTTCCTTTGGTGGTACAGCTTGTTCTTTGATTATTCCGTGAGAGAGGACAGCAGCCTGATTACCTTGACACTCTCGCCGTTAACCTTCTACGTCGGTTTAACGGGAGATTCTTGCTTCACAGATTGCCAACTAGATTAAACAGCGTAAGCTGCTTAACCCCCGTCGCATCATCTCCACAAGCTTTCTTACGACAATCGCTCATGGGGGAAACCCCCAAGACCGCGTTGTCGCGCTTTTCTGGGACGGTATGTCCTACCGCCACTAAACCCCTATCTCTGATAATTTTGGCTGCATTAGTATCTCTTGACTCGGTATGATGGCATTTAGGACAAACATGAAGTCTTTGACTCAACGCTTTTTTACCTGTATGTTGACCACAATTACTACAAATTTGCGAGGTATAATTCTTGTCAACTTTCAGATAATATTTACCTCTTTTCCAACAGATAAAAGGTAATATATCGTTGATAAATCCACCTATGCCAGAATCAAGAGATTGTTTACGGGCGCAACCTTTTGACCAAGATTTAAAGTTAATATCTTCGACAAAAATATTATCAGCTTGGTCGCAGAGATAGTGAGCTATTTTGAATAACCAATCCCGTCTAGTATTAGCTATTTTTTCGTGAAATCTAGCTATCTTATTCTGAAGTTTTAACCAATTAGACGAGCCTTTAATTTTCTTTTTAAGTCGTCGCTGAAGTATTTTCAACTTCTTAAGCGCACGGGTAAGAAACTTCGGACTCTTGATTAGCTCAGAGGATGAAGTAGCTATAAAACTTTCAATTCCTGCATCAATACCTAGTGATATTTTTCCTGGTATGGGGTCTGGTACAGACTCTTGTGACTGAAAAATAATCATCAAATAATAACCACTGGCTTTTCTTACAATTTGAAATTGTTTGGGAATAAAACCAACAGGAAAAGGTCTGGATTGCTTGATTCTAATCCATCCAATACTAGGTAATTTGACTCTACCATTATCTAAGCAATTCTTTAATAGTTGTGGAAACACGAAACTTCTAAAGCGATTTTTGGGACGAAAACGAGGAAAACCTCTTTCTGGCATCTTTAAAAAATCACTCCAAGCTTTGTCTAATCTCTTCAAAACTTGTTGTAAAGTTTGAGCATTGACCAGCTTTAAATGAGGCAATTTATTTTTAGCTTCCGTTAAAGCTTTTGCTTGATTATTGTAATTAGGGAATGGAGTATCAGCAGGAATAATATACTCAGAAACTATCGAGCAGCGATTAACGAATGACTTACGAGATTCAAGCCATGCTTTTCTCTCAGCATGGGCATAATTATAGACACTTCGACAGGTCTGCTTCAGGTCTACGCAATTCACAGCCTAGTTCGGCAAGTCTCTCTATTTTTACAAAGCACTTGTCTTGTACCTTTTGAGACAGAGTATCGAGCCACTCCAAAACTGGGACACTTCCATCATCTTCTTGATAGAATACTACTTTCGTTTTGGGCACACCACCTCCTAGCTAGATGTTCCCATATTTGCGAAGGTATCTCAAAGGGGTTTTAAATGCAAGTCACTTTCTACGGCGACAAGATAAGTTTGTTAACAGTGTTAGATTTGTCATCTCATCTCCTGTAAAACTCCCTTCTAAGGTTTGCTTTTGTTCCTTCTCCTCTGCTAATTCAAGAGGAATCCATTC
>JASJEK010000180.1 GCA_030064915.1 Xenococcaceae cyanobacterium MO_234.B1 | reverse complement strand
GTAAGCATCTTAAGCGCAAGAAAGCTAAAAAAGCGGTGGCTTAGGGATAAGTTCCAGTGGTCTAGATATTGTTGGGAGATTTCCTTTAATCGATTGTACCAATCTTCACTCAGACCGTAATCGCTCGTTTCAATCGGATTTATGATGATTTCTTCTGATTAACTACGTTATGAATGTATCCCAAGAAAAACAATTAAGTAGTAGTCTATAAAGTTATCCCCTAATCCCCCAATTCCCCAATGCCCTAAATCAAAATATTTAACTGTTCAATCGAACTTGATATAATACCAATTCTCGTGCATTAGCTAGATATATAGAGAGTTAGAAGTTACTATGAGAAAGTTTTCAAACTTCTATGCCTTCTGACATCACGACGACTGACATCACGACTTTTTATCTTATACTAAGTCTCTTATTACTTTTGAGAAACGGTATAAGGTATCCTGCGGAATTTTTATCGCTGAAAGCGCGCCGAAGGCGACCTGCAATAGGTAGCGCACCAAGAGCTACCGTGTACACACAACTCATGTCAACTAACAATTCCTCCTCAAAAATCGACCCGCCTTTAGGCGGGAAAGAGAGTAAAGAGAAGAAGTGAAAAGGGCAAAAGTGTAAAAAGAGCAAAGTGCTATGTAGTCCTCGGGACGACACACACAACACGCAAACCGACAAAGTTGAAACGGTAGCCGCGGGAAGAGTAGATGCGAAACGCTGAACGGCAGAAATAAGGATTGACGTTCCATGAACCACCGCGTAATACTTTCGTGCTACTATTTCCTAATAACCAAGCACTACCATCTTCTGGTGCGCCTTGATAGTTTTCATGCCAGTCATCTTCACACCATTCCCAGACATTTCCGTCCATATCGTATAAGCCAAAAGCATTGGGAGGAAAACTGCCTACTGATGTGGTTTGTTGTCGATACTTTCCTTTGGGTTCACTGGCATAAGTATAGTTACCGTTGTAATTGGCTAAATCAGTGGTAATCGTCTCGCCAAAATGAAAGGGAGTGATAGTTCCAGCACGACAGGCATATTCCCATTCAGCTTCCGAAGGTAGTCGATATTCTTTTCCTGTCTTTTTCCATAATCTTTGGCAAAATTCTACTGCATCGTTCCAAGAGACTTGTTCTACGGGACGGTCATCACCTGAGAAATTAGAAGGGTTAAGTTCAAGGTCATCTTTGACTTTCAAATCTTTACGAGATGCAATTTCTTTCCATTGTGCTTGAGTGACCTGGAATTTACCCATGAAGAAGGGTTGAACTGTTACTTCATGTTGCGGTTTTTCCCTTCTAAACCAATCAATATCAAATTTTTTAACAAGCCTTTCTATTTCCTCGTCTTCTGTTCCCATTAAGAATTTACTGCTAGGAATAGAGACCATTTCCAGGGTTACACCATTACCCAAGTCTTCCTTAAAGAAATTGGCTTGCTTGTTAGAATAGCGTTTAACTATCTCCCCTCTTGCATCCACCGTTACAGTTTCAAACTCAACCGTCCTCTCAGTAGGGGGAATGTATTTAGGCTGATCCTTAGATTGCTTCTTATCAGCAATAGGTTGCTTCTTAAAAATTTCACGGGCTACTATTTCTGTCACCAAGCCTGTACCTCCCAAGCCTGCCCACTTCAAAAACTGCTTTCGGGTGATTGGCAGTGGGGTTGTAATACTTGTACCTTGTTGCTGCCGTAATCTCTCTGCTTCTTGTTGCTGTCGTAACCGTTCTGCTTCCTCTCTTTGTCGCTGTTCTCTTTCTGCTTTCTGTTGCTGCCTTATTCTCTCTTCTTCCTGCTGCTTCCGGTATTCTGCTTCTTTCTGGTCAACAATTGGTTTTTCAATTCGCTCTACATCTTCATCAGTCAGTTGCAGAGATTGTTGTAAATTTCTTAACTGTCTATGGCTCGATTCACTCAGAGGAAATTCTCGTTCGGTTATTTTGATTAATTCTTGCTTATACTGCTGTAACTTCTGCCGATATTCAGCTTCTTGTTGTTGTCGTAACCGTTCTGCTTCCTCTCGTTCTCTCTCTAGTCTCTTTACTTCCTGTTGCTGCCTTATTCTCTCTTCTTCCTGCTGCTTCCGGTATTCTGCTTCTTTCTGAGCAACAATTGGCTGTTCTATATGCGATACTTCTTCATCAGTTAGTTGTAGAGATTGTTGTAAATTTCTTAACTGTTTACGGCTCGCCTCACTTAGGGGAAATTCTTGCTTAACTGCTTGAGAGAAACTCTGCCGATACTGTACTAAATTCTGCTGGTGCTGTTCTTCCCTTTGAATTGCAGTCTCAGAAGTTTCTACCTCTTCTCCTCTTGGTAAAGTAGCAGATTCAGGAGTTGAAATAACAGACTCTTGAGTTGAGTCTTGGGGTCTGGTAATCTTTTTAACAGCAATCCTTTGAATAGCTGCGATCGCATTTAATTCCCCACGGGATACAGTCAATATTCTAATCCACAGTTGCTCTGCCAACGGCAGATTTCCCTCGTTTTCAGCTAGAGATGCCTGAAATTTTAATGGTTCTAGATCTTTGAGGGTGGCAGACTGCTCTAGTAAAATAAAGTGCATTTTATAGGGCGGTTCTGCTTTCAGGTAGGGATTTTGTCCAGGCTTCCCATAACGAGCATTGAGCTGTGGGACATAATAGCGCAGGTATTGGTCTAAACGCTCTACTGTGGCGCAATTTGCCTCTCCTTGTAACCGCAATCCTTCTAACAGGGTATGGGTAAATGAGCCATGTTGTAATTCATCAATTTCCCAAGACTTTTGGTTAGCAGTGCAGGAGTAAAAAGTGATCACTCCCTTGTGTTCTTGCTGTCCTATTCCTGAACCACTACGACTACCTTCATCTCGACAAGCATCTATCAATAACACCACATTATCTGCTCCGCAACGACGTAATCGCTGGGTGATATACTCAACAGAGATTGCAGTTCTCTCAACAGCTTTGGGGTTACTATCCAAAAACATCAAATAGTCTTGGTCTGCATATCTTCTCCCATGCCCAGCAAAGAAAAACCACAGATTGTCTTCTGGCTTCAGCAAAGGTCTTTCAAACTGTACGTCCAAGAATCTTTGAAAGCGGGCATAGGTGGGTTGAGTAGGTATGGGGGGATTAGCTTGGCGAATCGGTGGAGAATCTTTGGTGAAGAGGAAAACTTGCTCAAACTTGGCTTCATTCTTGAACCAATCCGCCATCGCTTCAGCATCCCGCTGAGCATATTTTAATGTCAGAAGATTATCGTATGTATTTATCCCAACTGCGATCGCCCAGTTCTTACCCATCTCATCTGCCGATTACTTCCGCTTGAACTTGAAAGTCATTCCTCCCTTACCTCCAGCTTTGCCACCAACACCAAAGAGGCTTACTTGTCCTTCACCATTGATTTCCACTGATAACTCTACTTCATCGAGGCACATTTTTGAATCAGGAGGTTCGGCTTCGTCCAGCATTTCCCTCATCGCTTGTAGGAAGCCCTTCATTTCTCGCTTGAGTTTATCCACTTCAACGGGTTTTCTGTCCCTGGCAACTACTTCTGTAACTTCAACGGGTTCACTTCCCAGTCGTCCTCCAATATCGCGATTACTGCCTCTTGCACCAGAGGGAATTTCTTGAGTATGGGTTTCTCCCGTAATAATCCAGATTTTTTCAGGAGTTGGGGTGGCTTCTGACATAAAGTTATTTGTTTATTCTTCTTTAATGCTATTAACAGCCTGAATCAGTATAGCCAAGGAGATATTATTTTTTAACATTACCTAATTGGCAAGTCGCGATCGCATTTGCAGATATCTTCAGATGCGATCGCATACTCTCAACCTTAATTATTACCCCTTTTCCCCCTTAACCTAACCTCACCCAAGAAGTCTAATATTTGATATTAATTGTTACTAAAAAAAATAACATCCTAAAGCCGATCTTAAGCTTGATGTATTACAACAAAATCCCTTCCTAAAATGGATTGGTAAAGGAGGGAAATTGTAAATAATTAAATCATCAATTCTCCAATTTGTTTTTCTTAGATACTCTCTCTGAGAGGGATTATATATAATATGCAGCATCTAGAACAAACACTTATACCAGAACACAGTTTAGATCGAGACTGCACCACTTTATCCCGTCATGTTCTGCAACAGTTTTCTAGCTTTACTGCTGAAGCCCAGGATATTAGTGCGATTATGAATCGCATTGCTTTAGCAGCTAAGTTGGTATCCCGTCGTCTTTCTCGTGCAGGGTTAATGGCTGGAGCGTTAGGTTTTACAGGAGAAACCAATGTTCAAGGGGAATCTGTCAAGAAGATGGATATTTATGCCAACGAGGTCTTTATTTCTGTGTTTAAGCAAAGTGGCTTAGTTTGTCGCTTGGCATCGGAAGAAATGGAGAAACCCTATTATATTCCTGAAAATTGCCCTATTGGACGCTACACCCTGCTTTATGACCCGATAGATGGTTCTTCTAATGTGGATATTAATCTGAATGTAGGTTCAATTTTTTCTTTGCGTCAACAGCAAGGAGAAGATTTAGATGAACAAGCCAAGGATTTGCTACAACCAGGAGATGAACAAATTGCAGCAGGTTATGTTCTTTATGGTCCTTCTACAGTTTTAGTTTATTCCCTTGGCAAAGGAGTACATTCTTTTATTCTCGATCCCAGTTTAGGAGAGTTTATCTTAGCAGAAGAGAATATCCAGATTCCCGCTCATGGTCCAGTTTATAGCGTTAACGAAGGTAACTATTGGCAATGGGATGAGTCAATTCGGGAGTACATTCGTTATGTTCACCGCCACGAAGGCTATACTGCTCGCTACAGTGGAGCCTTAGTAGGAGATATTCATCGTATTTTGTTGCAAGGTGGCGTATTTCTTTATCCTGGTACGAAAAGTAAACCTAACGGCAAAATACGCTTAATTTATGAGTCTGCTCCCTTAGCAATGTTAATTGAACAAGCTGGAGGCAAAGCTAGTACGGGAACCCAAAGGTTATTAGATGTAGTACCAGATAAGTTACACGCTCGCACACCTTTAGTTATAGGTAGTAAAGAAGATGTCGAGTTAGTAGAATCCTTTATCCATGATTGGACAAGAAGACAGTCGGAAGCGCAGCCATTAAAGATCAGTTAGTCATTGGTTATTAATTATTAATCTTAAATTCCCATCACAAAAAATAAACCACATAACATAATAGGAGTCAGTAAACATGGTAGGAGCTAAACCAATTTTTGAGATTGAAAATACTTTCGGTCAAAGTATTTGGATGGACAATCTTAGTCGAGATATTATCGAATCTGGAGAACTCAAAGAATTAATTGCTAATAGAGGAATTTGTGGGATCACTTCTAATCCTGCAATTTTTGAAAAAGCGATCGCTGGTAACAAGATTTACGATGCAGATATAGAAGCAGGAATTAAGGCTGGTAAATCAGTAGAAGAGATCTATGAAGATTTAGTTTTTACTGATATTCGTAATGCTTGCGATATCTTCTTACCTGTCTATGAAAAAACTAATGGTCTAGATGGTTACGTGAGTATCGAAGTACCACCTACCATTGCGAAAGATACTGCAACTACTATTGCGGAAGCCCGTCGCTATTATGATACGATTAATCGTCCCAACGTGATGATCAAAATTCCTGGTACTCCTGAAGGTTTACCCGCAGTAGAAGCGACTATTGGGTCAGGAATTAATGTTAATGTCACCTTACTTTTCTCTGTAGAAAGCTATGTAGAAACAGCTTGGGCTTACATTCGCGGTTTAGAAAAACTCGCTGAAGCAGGAGGAGATGTTAGTAAAGTAGCTTCTGTTGCCAGTTTCTTCCTCAGTCGTATTGATACTAATGTGGATAGTCGCCTCGATGCCAAAATCCAAGCAGGGGGTAATAGTGAAAAACTGAGCAGTTTAAAAGGGAAAATTGCGATCGCCAATGCTAAAATTGCCTATCAAAAATACAAAGAAATCTTTGGTAGTGAAAGATGGCAAGCTCTAGCCAGTAAAGGGGCAAAGGTACAACGTTTATTATGGGCTTCCACCAGTACCAAAAATCCTGAATACAGCGATGTGATGTATGTCGATGAACTAGTAGGGGCAGATACAGTTAATACTCTACCTCCTAATACAATTGAAGCTTGTGCGGATCACTGCGATCCCGCTAACCGCATTGAAAGCAACATTGACGCAGCCCATCAGGTTATTAATAGTCTGAAAGATGATGATGTTTCCATTGATATTAATGAAGTCATGGACGAATTACTAGAAGAAGGGATCGATAAATTTATCAAACCCTTTAAATCATTAATGTCATCCCTTGAAGCCAAAGTTAAACAACTCGCTACTGTTTAAGAAGGGAAGATCGGGGACTGGTGATTAGGGATTGGTGATTAGGGAAAAAGCCACCAATCCTTCACCTAATCCCTTACTGATTGCTGATTGCTAATAACTGATAACTAATAACTGATTACTGAATAATGGTTGCAATATTAGAAAATCCTTTAAGAGTCGGTTTACAACAAGAAAGAACTCCCGAACCCTTGATTATGGTAATCTTTGGGGCATCGGGAGATTTAACCCAAAGAAAATTAATTCCTGCTATCTATCAACTCAAAAAAGAACATCGACTACCTCCAGAAATAACTATAGTGGGTGCTGCGCGTCGTGATTGGAGTCATGAGTATTTCCGTCAACATCTTAAAGAAGGTATTGAAAAATTTAGCGATGGTATTGGTTCAGAGGAACTATGGAATGACTTTCAAGAAGGTTTGTTCTATTTTTCTGGCAACATAGATGAAACAGAGAGCTATCAGAAATTAAAAGAATTTTTAGCGGAATTAGATGGGAGAAGAGGAACAAGAGGCAATAGAGTATTTTATCTCTCTGTATCTCCTCAATTTTTTAAACCAGCCCTCAAACAACTAGGTGCAGCAGGAATGTTAGCCGATCCCATCAAGCACCGTCTTGTAATTGAGAAGCCTTTTGGTAAAGATTTGAGTTCCGCCAAATCTCTAAACCGTGTAGTGCAGAAAGTCTGTCAAGAACAGCAAGTCTATCGCATCGATCACTATTTAGGAAAAGAAACCGTTCAAAATGGCTTAGTATTCCGTTTTGGTAACGCTATCTTTGAACCCTTATGGAATCGGCAATTTGTCGATCATGTCCAGATTACTGTCGCCGAAACTGTGGGTGTAGAAGAAAGGGCTGGTTACTACGAAACCTCTGGTGCATTACGAGATATGCTGCAAAATCACTTGATGCAGCTATTTGCCATTACCGCTATGGAAGCACCCAATGCCCTTGATGCAGATAGTATCCGCAGTGAAAAAACCAAAGTATTGCAAGCAACTCATATTGCTGATGTAAATAATTTAGAAAAATCCGCCATTCGGGGACAATATTCTGCTGGTTGGATGAAAGGAAAGCCAGTAAAAGGCTATCGGGAAGAACAAGGAGTCAATCCCGAATCCACTACTCCAACTTTTGTTGCCATGAAGCTAATGATCGATAATTGGCGATGGAAAAATGTACCCTTTTACCTACGTACTGGGAAACGGATGCCCAAAAAGGTTAGTGAAATTTCAATTCATTTCAAAGAAGTACCCCTACTCATCTTTAAATCCGCAGCCCAACAAACTAATCCCAATATTCTCACCATGCGGATACAACCCAATGAGGGCATATCTCTAAACTTTGAAGCCAAAATGCCTGGTCCCGATTTACGGACTCGCACTGTTAATATGGACTTTAGTTATGGTTCATCTTTTGGTATGGCAACAGCAGACGCTTATCACCGCTTATTACTAGATTGTATGTTAGGAGATCAAACTCTCTTTACTCGTGCGGATGAAGTAGAAGAAGCTTGGCGTATTGTTACTCCTGTACTCAATGCCTGGGACGCTCCTAGCGATCCTAATTTAATCCCTCAATATGAAGCAGGAACTTGGCAACCAACAGAAGCAGAATTTCTCCTCGAAAGAGAAGGCAGAAGTTGGCGCAGACTTTAATCAGTTAACTGTTAACAGTGATCAGTTATTAATTTTTAATTACCAATATTCAATTACCAATAGAATAACGATCACTGTGGCGTTACTGAAATAGTAAACATAAATTAAGATTAATTATATTTTATTTTCCGATTACTGAAAACATGGTTACTACAAATCCCTCCCCCGTTGTTTCCCTCCAACCTCCAAAAGATGTCTCCATTGAAGAAATCGAAGCAGAACTGCGATCGCTGTGGAGGTCCGTTAGTGGCGACGAAGAAGGTATGGCACCCTCTAGGGCAGCTAGTTTTAGTCTGATTGTTTATGAACCTGATGGGACACAACAACTCTTAGCAGCACTAGGATTTTATACTGGCCCAATTGATGGTATTGCAGGCCCAAGAACTGAAGCAGCTATTTCCGCAGCCCAAAAAGCTTACGGTTTGGAGGTTACAGGAAAAACTAGTTCCGACTTACTTACTCAACTACAAACTAAGTTTGCTGAAGCTAAAACCGAAGGTAGTCTTGCTGGCGAAAATCAAGCACCCGCCATCCAGTACTCTCCTGACTCTCAGGGGGCTGTAGCTGATGCGATCGCTGCTGCTCATCCCTGTCGGATCATTGCTCTTGTACCCAGCTTAGGACAAGATGAAGGAGTCAAAGCACAAGTATCTGCTTATTGCCCTGTTAATAAAAAAGATAAAGATACTCTAATCTGCTGTGAGTATATTACCCTTAGTGGGACGGCAGAAGCTCTAGAAAGAATCGGCGGAATTATCGCTGAATTGACTATTTCAGACTTACCTAAGTTTGTGTGGTGGAAAGCGACTCCTGCTCCTGACAATCCTTTATTTAAGCGTTTAGTAAGCTATTGCGACAGTATCATTTTTGATTCTAGTAGTTTTACAAATCCTGAATCAGACCTAGTTTGTGTCGGAAAAATGATTCAACAAGGAGTAGTCTTAGCCGATCTTAATTGGCGCAGACTCGCACCTTGGCAAGAATTATCAGCGGAAGCTTTCGATCCCCCTGAAAGACGCGCCTATATCTACGAAATAGATCAGGCAACTATTGATTACGAAAAAGGTAATCAATCCCAAGCTTTGATGTTCTTAGGATGGCTCGCTTCTCGTTTAAACTGGACTCCTACTGCTTACGAAAAAGAAGGAGGGGATTATGATATCCGCAAAGTTAAATTTAGTGACTCCAATAATCAAGAAATTACCGCAGAATTAGCAGGTATTCCCACTGCTGACTGGGGAGAAATTCCAGGAGATTTAATTAGCTTGCGCTTAAGTTCTACTAATCTCGATGCAGATTGTTGTACTGTTTTGTGTTCCAGCACTACTGGATGTATGCGGATGGAAGCAGGAGGAGGTGCCCAGTCTTGTTATATCCAGCAAGTAGCACCTTTGTTAGATCAAAAAACTGAAGATTTACTCGCACAACAACTACAACGTTGGGGTAGAGAGGTGTTGTATGAAGAAAGTATGGCAGTGACTGTCAAAATATTAGAGTTGGGTCAATAAACTATCATCTGCGATTATTAATTATGTAGGGATGTACCACGGTATATCCCTGTGACGCACCCATACCCTAAAGGGATATGGGCTTCCTACTTCGATGATACTTGACTAGACAAAGCTATCGCTGTGTCCCCGCCAGAGGTATCGACCTAGGCTGCGGAAGGGGGCTTTTATTTTAAGTTGTTAATTAGGGCTTGCTGAATAAATGTATAAGCTATACCAGACAAGGATTCTGAGCCTTTTTTGACGAAGTCCAAGCAGGCTCCGCCCTTGAAGGGCGGAGTACCTTGGACCCAACAAATGCAATGGTTTAAGCATCTTTTGGCTCAAAATCCTGGCACTTTTGTAGAAAATCCCAGGGTAAATTTGGTAACTAGGAAGCAAAACTATTACCTATTACCTATCCCAACCAAAAAACTTCCAGGTGTAAATTTTTCGTTGATAGGATAGGGATTCAGAACCTAGAAACTTGAAAAGCCAATTTATAGATTGATGTCTAAGCTAGTTTGGAAACAACATCCTTTTCGTTTATTGCTTTATCTAGAGTGGATTTTGTTGGGAATTGCTTTACTGACAGTCTTTGCTTTTTTCCTTCCCCATCGTCCTTTTGCCAGAGCACTATACCATCCAGAATTGAAATTTTTGTTTAATTTGGGTGCATTATTTAGTGTTGCTTTATTAGGAATAATGGGCTATAAAATGCCCTTTGGTGTTCCTTTATTTGCCAAGATTTATATCACTCTTTGCTTTGGTTTAAGTTGGCTAATTGTATTATTAGCAGGAATAGGCGATCGCCTATTTACTCCACTGCTATTGATAGTAGTAATTAGAGCCTGTGTGTTATTTCCTGGGAAAGAAAGAATTATTACTGCTGTTTTAGCTTATGGGTCTTTTATTGCCATCAAAATTATGTCCTGGTGGCAAATTCGTCCTTTAGGAATTCCTTTAGGAAGACCGTTACCTCTTCGTCTTTTACGGCGTTTATCAGAAGAAGAAATCAGAGGCATTTTGTGGGGATCATTGTTAAACTCGGCTTTACTTTTTGGCTTAGTATTAGCTTTTGTAATGCTGTTAGTAGGAGCAGTATTAGCAGAATATGAAAGCAAGCAAAAATTGATATTAGCTAATAAACGTTTGCGTCAATATGCTTTAAAAATTGAAAATCAAGCTACTCTAGAAGAAAGAAATCGTATTGCTCGTGAGATTCATGATTCTGTAGGTCATTGTCTGACTGCTCAAAGTATTCAATTAGAAAATGTAGCTTGTTTTTTCT
>JASJEK010000179.1 GCA_030064915.1 Xenococcaceae cyanobacterium MO_234.B1 | reverse complement strand
TGAGCATTAGCAGACTTGAGAAAGTCAACACGGCGATTAGAGATGCTTTCTGACCGAAAGCCTCTCTCGCCGTCATTATTTTTCTTGGCTTCAGTTAAATACTTGGCTTGTTTATGGTAATCGGGAAAAGGCTCGTCAACCGACATGATGTATTCACGTTCTATTGAACAAGCGTTAATTGGCGACTTCCGAGACTTGCACCATTCTTTGCGATGCCTTAACGCAAAGTTCCAGACTGAGCGACATACATCAAGGGTGTTCTCGATGTAGGCTATTTGCTCAGTAGTTGGTTCTAGTTTGTACTCGTAAGTTATAAGCATGGATATATTTTAGCCTACACAGCCAAAAAATGTGTGTAGAAATTGTCAACAGGCTAAAATGAGGAGCGCGGGGATGGGGGGACTTCAACAGACCACAATTAAATGTGGAAAGCAAGATATCAATCCAGAAAAGTCCCCCCTATCCACCCCCGCTGATTTTTAATCAGCTAGGGAACGCGCTCCGATATGTTTGTTTGTTGGTCAGAATTCACCTCACCGACAAGTCGGGAGTCCTCTTCTGACTTCTGAAGATAGACTTCTTGCATAAGTCCCATTTAAAAACCCAAATCGCGAGTGAGGCGAATTTGTGCCAAAGTAAAAATAATTGGGACAATGCGAGTGTAGTTAGTTGCGATCGCCTTCCAACCGAGATCAGCTAGAAACCAGCCCCACATTAAAGGACCAATAAAGCTAAAAGCAGTTCTTACTGCACTATAACGGGCTGCTGTAACTGCCATGCCTCTTCTAGCTGCTTGCAGTGTAAATTTACTTTGTAATCCTATGGCTGTCGCTGTTCCACCTTTAATTAGTGCGGTTTTAGCTGCTTGATAACTAGCAAAGTGAAGGGCAAACTGTTTAGCAATATGTTTCAGTAACCAAGGCTTCAGAATAGAACTAATAGCTACAATGCCACTCCCTTTGAGCAACATTTTAACAGGATCGTGTTGAATCTTTAGGGGTAAAGGTTCGGGAGGGCTAGATTGACTGATAGAACGGATGATTTTTCCTTGTAAAGAATGTTTTTCGCTTTTTGGTAACTTATCCCAAGTTTTTTCGACTAAATGTAAAAATATCTCTGCTTCAATATCTGTCGTGTCCATCTGCTGAGAATAGGGAATTTTAAGATAGAGACAGACTTGGATTAAGATTTGCCGATAAGATATTTCTTGAGTAGTACCTTGTAATACTGCAATCCCATCGGCTGCTAAGTAACGAAATCTGCGGTCAATTGAATCAATCCAAGTGTCCCAATCTTGACTTTGAATTTCTAGAGGTTGGGGTGTTTGCCAATAGTCTAAAGGATTAAAGCGACGTTGAAAAAGAATTTGGGTAATTTGTTGTAACTCTTCTTCTGTAGCTAATTCTAATACTTCTGTGAGTTCATCCAAGGTCTTAAATCCTCCGCAAATTACTAATTTGGATGAGGAAACTAACTTAGTGCCTATTCTACATTAACTAATAGCAAAGAAAGAATTTCTTAAGACTTCTCTGAGTCATAAACCAAGAAAGGTATATTAGTTAAGGAGCGCGAAAGCTTGGAGACTAACAATACAGTGCCTATTCCCAGTCGTGTTATTTGTCTTGGTGAGATTTTATTAGACTGTCTTGCTGATGAAGTTACCCCGTATTGGGAACAAGTAAAGTCTTGGACAGCTTTTCCTGGTGGCGCGCCAGCTAATGTAGCTTCTGCTTTAGTTAAATTAGGAACAAATGCTGCTTTTATAGGTTGTGTGGGTCAAGATCCAGAAGGGGATAGACTATTAAAAGAACTAGAAACTGTAGGAGTTGACCTTAAGGGAGTACAGCGTAACAGCAATTTTCCCACTCGCAAAGTGTATGTTTTACGTTCTGCTGACGGAGATCGCAAGTTTGCTGGTTTTGATGGAGATTCTCCCGATGCTTATGCTGATGCTTATCTTTTGGGGGAAAAACTACCCACAGAACTTTTTTTAGAAGCAGAATATTTGGTGATAGGGACTTTAGAGTTAGCTTATCCCCACACTAGAGAGGCTATCTTTCAGGCTCTAGAATTAGCAGAAGAGTATCATTTAAAAACCGTATTAGATATTAACAGGCGATCGCAATTTTGGCTGAATGAAGGGGATGCTTTACCCCTAATTCAACAATTGTGGCAGCATATGGACTTTGTGAAATTTTCCCAGGAAGAGGCTTTATGGCTGTTTGATACTACTGATGCCGGGAAAATATCCTATCGTCTTGATTCTGTAGAAGGAGTATTTGTTACCAATGGTGCAGCAGCAGTAAATTACTGTCTTAATGATCATGAAGGCAAAGTAAATCCTTTTGTGGTTGATGTCAAAGACACTACTGGCGCAGGAGATGCTTTTATTGCTGGTTTAATTCACCAATTGTGTTGTCAGGGAATAAGTAGTTTAAGTAGTCCTGAAATTGCTCAAAAAATTGTTACTTATGCTTGTGCAGTAGGAAGTTTAACCACTATTAAATTAGGTGCGATCTCCGCTCAGCCCACAGCTACCGAAGTAGAGAATTTCCTGAAACAACATCAATTTTCCTGGTAATTTTGCCACAATAAGTACCTAGACAGAATTAATTTAATATGATTGTGAAGGTAGGCAAGAGGCAAGAGAAAATATAACTAAGTAGTAAATATACAAATAATTTTGCCTACTTACTTAGTTGTAAAACCAAAGACTTTAAAATTATTTCTTCCCCTGCTCCCCCTGCTCTCGGAGCTTGTCTCAACACTTAACGGAAGTTAACCGAACAGTATTGAGGCACTGTAGGAGTCTTGCTCAGCATTATTGGCATTGGACTCCTATCTTGTGGCTAGTAGAGTCTTTCTTTTAGCAATGTTTTTAATTGATTTTGCTTTTCAATTGAACCAGCCAGTAAAATACTTAACTTACCTACTAAAACGCTACCCCAATTGACTAAGATTACTCCCGTACCTGTTTCTCGATCAAACTCAAGTCCCCTAAGATCGATATCCTCTAAAGAAGTATATTTAGTATCGAAATTTTCACTTGCCCAACTAGCAATTTTGAGTTTTCTAGCAATGCCTGTAGGGTAAGATGCACCATTGAAGCGGGGATTACATTCGATCGCATAATAGCTTGGCTCATTATCTTGTTCTACCGCAGCAACATCAAAAGCGAATATTCCTTTCATCCCTTTTTCTCCTATCCACTGCGCCATAGGTTCTAACATATCCCAAGGTTGATGAACAGTAGGATAGCGATTACCATTGTGGGCAAAGCCGTCTAGTATTTGTTCGGTAGCAGCTAGGGGTTCTACTTTATCTCCCGTAACCTGATACTGTAGATTGAGGAATTTATCAGCAATTACTTCTTGTTGTACTTGTAAAGATACATTTTCAGCTATATTTACTAGTGCTTCCTTTAACTGCTGTTGGTTTTCACAGCGATTAATCCCTGCACCATCTACAGACACCGCAGGTTTTAAGTAACAAGGATATGGCAATTGAGATAAGTGATTTAGTTCAGCTTTATTTTCAGCGCAAATCGTTTTAGGAATATTTACCTTTAAATCTTCTGCTAATCTAATAAAATTGTTCTTCGAGTTAATAAATTCCACTACATCTAGCCAGTCTTTATTTTGGTTACGAAACCAATCATCATCATTGCTACCTTGGTGAATAGCATCCCCAAAAATAAAAACCGATACCTGACACTCAGGATATTCTCTCAACTTTGGGAAAGATACATCCCAAATAGGATTTTGACTATGGCTTAAACCAATCCGTTGATAGTGTTCTGTAATTGTATTCCACTCAGATTGCAAGTCTGGATGTAATTGTATGTAATCTTGTGGTTCAGTCATTCCCAGGACTCTTCCTGAATAGAGATAGTTACCCACTACAGCATCGTGAGTGCAGTGCATGATATCGTGATTGAAAATTCTAATCTGAGTCATAGCATTATCTGTGGTAGGAATCTTTGCTTAGATTGTCTCAAACAGTAAGTCTCCCTTTTGGTAATATAGACATCTTTTTTATTAATAATTCACAAAAGTAATGGCACGTCAACGTTTAAAATCCGATCTTCCTACTAAAATTTGTCCTGTTTGCGAGCGACCTTTTACCTGGCGTAAAAAATGGGCAAAATGTTGGGATGAAGTGAAATATTGTTCAGACAGATGTCGAAGAAGGCGATCGTCTCTTGATAAATCAGAAAAATAGTGTTTATTTGAGATAGAATAACCAAATTGTGTCTTGCTTTTGCAGAAAATATTAACTAATTTTACTTTCAGGTATGACAGTCAATCTGGTACAACCCAAACTCATTATTCATGGCGGTGCAGGTGGTCATCTCCAAAGTGAAGCAGGACTTGAAGCAGTGCGGACAGTCCTTCATTCGGTGGTTAAAAAAGTTTATGCTTTATTACTCAACGGTGTAAGTGCCAAAGATGCCGTAATTGAGGGCTGTCAAATTCTCGAAGACGAACCTCTTTTCAATGCGGGTACTGGTTCTGTACTACAATCTGATGGCAAAATCCGCATGAGTGCTTCTTTAATGGATGGTACTTCCCAACGTTTTAGTGGAGTAATTAATATCTCCCGGGTTAAAAATCCGATTCAATTAGCCCAATTTCTACAAAGTCAGGAAGATAGAGTGTTATCTGACTACGGTGCTACGGAATTAATACGCGAACTGAGTGTACCAGTTCACGACCCTTTAGTTGATATTCGTCTCAAAGAGTGGTTTCAGCAAAGAAAAGAGCATTTTCAAAAACACATGGCAGGAGTAGTAGCTGAAGAAGAGTTAGCTGTTCCCCATGAAGATAGAAGAGGAACTATTGGTGTAGTCGTCTTAGACAGTCAAGGAAGATTAGCAGTAGGCACTTCTACAGGAGGAAAAGGATTAGAAAGAATTGGTCGTGTAAGTGATTCAGCCATGCCTGCTGGGAACTATGCTACTAAGGATGCAGCCGTAAGTTGTACAGGTATTGGAGAAGATATTCTCGATGAGTGTTTAGCAGCCAGAATTGTGATCCGAGTTACCGATGGTTTATCCCTGAAAGAAGCTATGGACAAATCGATGAAAGAGTGCTGTTTGCATCATCGGGATCTAGGTGCGATCGCTCTTGATGCCGATGGCAATATTGCTTGGGGTAAAACTAGTGAAGTATTACTCGCTGCCTATCACAATGGAGAGGAAATCGGCGATACTCTCGAATGGACCGGAGATGATTTAATCGGTTATCAGTTTTGAACTATCACGGCAATGGAGGAAGGTAGGAGGCAGAGGAAGCAGAGGGAGCAGAGGGGGCAGAGGGAGCAGGGGAGGTAAAGATGACGAGAACAATACTTCTAACTCCGAATTCCGAACTCCGAACTCCGAACTCACTTATCTATTTCGTGCAATTAAACCTCTTCTACCATCACTAATAGAAGCTTGCAGAAACTGCTTGAGATGCTGAATAGGTTGAGTGTCAGAAATTAAATCTAATTGAGCGATCGCTTTCTCTAGAGGTAGATTTTCACGATACAGCAGGCGAAAGGCTTGTTTAAGTTGTTTAATCTCATCAGCACTAAAGCCTCTTCTTTTCAATCCCACTAAGTTCAGCGATCGCACTCTGGCAGGATTCCCTTCTACTAGCAAATAAGGGGGTACATCCCGATTAATACGACTCATTCCTCCCACCATTGCCATGCGTCCGATATGAACAAACTGGTGAATGCCTAATATCCCACTGATGACGGCTTGAGACTCGATAGTAACGTGACCAGCCATTGCCACATTGTTAGCGATAATTACTTCATTTTCAATGATGCAGTTATGGGCAACATGAGAATAAGCCATCAGTAGATTATCATTACCAATTACTGTAGCTTCTGCTGCCTTGGTTGCCTTATTAATTGTGACATATTCTCGAATGCGATTGCGATCGCCTATAATGACTTTGCTGTTTGCCCCTTGATACTTGAGGTCTTGGGGGTCTAAACCAATAGCAGCCCCAGGAAATATCTGATTATTTTCGCCGATGGAAGTACACCCATCTATGACCACATGAGAACCGATGGTAGTATTTGCGCCAATGGTCACTTCGGCTCCAATAATGGCATAGGGAGCTACCCGAACTGTAGGATGAAGTTCGGCTTGGGGATGCACAATGGCAGTAGGATGGATTAAGCGACTGTCACGCATTTAACTTGTCTATTTATGGCTGACAGATTGATCATTCATCATTCATCATTCAATCATTGAAATTAATCAATCAAGGAAAATATCATTTCTCCTTGGACTGCCAATTGACCTTCTACCTCTCCTTTTCCTTGCATTTTAGCGACCCGATTGTGTTTTAGGGCTAAGAGTTCTACTGTCATGATTAATTGATCGCCAGGAACAACAGGACGACGAAAGCGCACCTTATCAATACCCGCAAAAGCAAAAAACTTACCTTTCAATTCAGGTATTTGCATTAAGATGGTTCCTCCTACCTGTGCCATAGATTCTATTTGTAGTACTCCAGGCATCAAAGGGCGACCAGGAATATGTCCAGGGAAATAAGGTTCATTAAAGGTAACATTTTTCAGCCCGACGGCTCTTTCTCCAGGTACATACTCAAGAATGCGATCTACTAAGGCAAAAGGATAGCGATGGGGTAAAAGTGCTTGTATTTGTTCTACTGTAAGAATTTGAGAATTAACCGTTTCCGAATCAGTGGTCATTGTAGTAATCATTAAGTTATAGACTATTAGCTAATTTGCGAGCTAATTGGATATGGAGTTTATGACTTGCTTTGTAAGCCAGAAAATGTACAGGAGGAAATGAACCCAACAGACTCATATCTCCCACTAAGTCTAATAGTTTATGACGGGCTGGCTCGTTAGTAAATCTCAAAGGTGGATTTAACCATCCTGTTTCACTGCAAACCAAGGCATTGTCGAGAGTTCCTCCTTTAATTAGGCCTGCTTGTCGTAACTGTTCAATTTGTTCGGCAAAACCAAAAGTACGAGCAGGGGCAATTTCTGTGGCAAAATCTTCTGTAGCAGGATGCCAACTATGCCATTGATTGGCGATCACCTTGTAAGGAAAGTCAATACCATAAGTAAAACGAGTTTCCGTAGCAGGAATAGCAGCCACAAAAGAGTCATTTTCCTGGATCCAGACAGGAATATCATTGGGGAAAGGGCAGTTTTGCGGGTTTTCTGCTCCAGGCTCAATTCCTGACCTAGAAATAGCTTCTGTCCAAAGTTGGGCTGAACCATCTAGTAATGGTACTTCTGCACCATCAATTTCAATCCGAGCATCATCTATCCCACTAGCTGCTAAAGCTGCTAATAAATGTTCTACTGTTCCAACTTTGGCTTTTCCTACTGCTAATTCTGTAGATAGGGTAGTGTGACTGACGGCGGCAATAGTAGCTGGAATTATGGGATGAGCTGGTAAATCTGTTCTGACAAAATATCTCCCTTGACCAACTTTGCCTGGAATTACTTTAACTGTTGTTGTTACTCCAGAATGTAATCCAATCCCTGATAATTCAAAGGTTTGTTTGAGAATATTAGCCATATTGCTTTAGAATCTTTCTCCAATACCAAAATGAATCCGAGTATCGTCCTCATCATTAATGCCATAATCTATCCGAATTGGGCCCAGGGGTGATTGAATACGAACCCCTGCACCATAACCGTAACCATTTCCAGGTAAACCTCTTATTCTCGAAGGCGTTCCAGGTACATCAGCATCTGTACCCAGGACACTACCGTAGTCGAAGAATAAAGCAGCACCAATAATTCTAAAAACAGGGAAACGATATTCTACTGTTCCTTGAAAGTATCTACGTCCACTACCGACTTCTCCTTCACGATATCCTCGTACTGAGTTACTACCACCTAAAACAAAGGCTTCATAGGGAGGTAAATCCCCGACTACCGATCCAGCTTGGGCATTAAAAGCTAAAGCTTGAGGTCCTTCAGTGAAATTGAAAAAGCTAACAGGAATGAAATAGCTGTAGCTAGCTCTAATCCGATTCAATGCGATAGTACCAGAACCAATAGGGAGAGATTGATCTAAGCTTAAACGCAATAGGTAGCCTCTGGTGGGTTGGAAACGATTGTTACGGCGATCGCGTGCTGCTGCGAAACGCAGGATCAACAGGTCATCTTCACCACTATCGCTAAAAGCAAGTTTCTTGTTACCATCTTCTTCTGTAGACCTGGGAGAAATGTCTCCATCAGCATTTTTAATTTGTACGCGCTGATATCGAAATCCTGTGGATAAATTCCACTCTGCTCTGGTGAAGGGGTTATCTGCTAGAGGACGAGCAAAGTTAACTCCACCCCCAGTCCTCACAACTCTAGGACTATCCTCTCCATCTTCAGTTTCAATATCGTTATCATCGCCGTCAAATACCAAAGAAATCGAACGACGACGGAAAAAATTAATGTTGTAGGAAGTACGATAAGGATCACCACCTATCCAAGGATCGGTAAAATTAAGGTCAAACAGTAGCTCTCTTTCCCCTCCCTGGAATTCTCCACTAATGGTTTGATTATTTCCTCCTAAATTTTGCTGTTGATAGCTGATAGTCCCAAAAAACCCACTAGCAGAACTAAAACCACCACCAGCAGACACAGAACCAGTACTACTTTCTACTACTTCAACGTTAAGTACTACTTTACTAGGGTCTTCTCCAGGACTAAAAGATAGTCTCACATCTTCAAAAAGACCTAACCCAAATACTCTTTGTAAGTCCCTTTGTGCTATGTTCCGTTTAAATACATCTCCTGGCTTTAACTGGACTTCTCTGGTCACAATAAAGTCACGGGTTACTCCTTCGGCGGGTTCGTTTTCTTTATCAAAAAACTGGACTTGAATTGTTTCAATAATCCCTTCTGTCACAATAAGAGTAACTATTCCATCGGGAGAAACTTCAGGTGAACCCACTACTTGAGCTAGTTCATAGCCATTTTCTGAGTACCATTCGTTAATTTTCTTAATACCATCTTGTAATTCTTGGAGATTGAGTATTACGCCATAAGTATCCTGAAATATCTCATCTAATTTCTCAGGTGGTAAGACTTGTTTATTCGCCTCTGGTGGTAAGGTCTGAATTTTTACCTGATTTAAAACAGGATTAGATTTAACCAGAAAAGAAATCCTTACCCCCAAGGGTGTATCTTCAGGGGTTACTTCTACATTTTGAAAGAAGCCTGTAGCATAAACAGCGTTAACATCTTCTTGTAATTGAGAACGGGTAGTAGTTCTTCCTGGTTCAGTATCAATAGCTTGATAAACAATATCTTTTAGTTCTCCTTCTACACCCATTACTGCTACTTCTGCAACTAAAACTCTAGGTTCTTCAGGTGGTGTTGTGGTTTCTTCAGGTGGTGTTGTGGTTTCTTCAGGTGGTGTTGTGGTTTCTTCAGGTGGTGTTGTGGGTTGGGAAAAATCTGGGAGTTGTTCAGTTTGGGGTGTAGTTTGTATTGGAGTTTCTGTGTCTGTTGGTGGTGGAGTTTCTGCTTCTGGGGGTTGTTCTTCTTGTCCTATAAGAATGGGAGATATCTCGTCAATACGGCGATTGAGCGTGGGGTATTCCGGTGTACCCTTTGCAGATGAAGGGCTGTGGGGTACTGCCGAAATTAGTGAAGGAAGCTCTCCTGCGTCACGACGGGGAGCTAAAGTTGTCCCCTCCCCTTGTAAGCCCCCTCCAATCAAGGTGTTGGATCTGACGGTGTTGGATAGAACAGTGTTGGATCTGACACTGTTGGATGCCAAAGTTTCCGAACCATTTCTAACCACCGTGTTGTCGAAACAAGTTAAGCATCCTTCGCCTGCTTCCACTTTGTCAGAATTGTCTTTGTCAGAATTATCATGGGAGAGGGTGTACAAGGTTTTACCTGTAACGGCAGACGCAGCCTCTCCGAAGCCGGCTGCGACTTCGTCGAGATCAGGAGTTCTAGCTGCGAGCGCATTTTTCCTTGATTTGGTTGAAGGTACTCTGCCTACTGTCATGGCAGGGGGAGTACAAGGTATTCCCTGTAACGACAGACACAGCCCCTCAGGAACCTGCTGGGAATTGGTAAAGATATTTAGTTTGTCAGATAACACTTGAGGCTTTTGCTTACTGCTGAGGAAGCTTGTTTCCTCAAGAGGCAGTAGTGTTACTGGTTGTGACTTTGGTTGTTGCACCAATAAAGGGATGGTGTTTGATAAGTCCAAGTTACTCTGACTGTAAAGGGAGCGAGGGGACAAGGTTTTTCCTGCAACAGCAGACGCAGCACCTCCGAAGCCTGCTGCGACTTCGTTCAGATCAGGAGTTCTAGCTGCGAGCGCATTTTTCCTTGATTTGGTCGAAGGTACTCTGCCTACTGTCTTGGCAGGAGGAGTACAAGGTATTCCCTGTAACGACAGACATAGCCCCTCAGGAACCTGCTGGGAGTTGGTAAAGATATTTAGATTGTCAGATAACACTTGAGGCTTTTGCTTACTGCTGAGGAAGCTTGTTTCCCCAAGAGGAAGTAGTGTTACTGGTTGTGACTTTGGTTGTTTTACCAACAAAGGGATGGTGCTTGATGAGTCCAAGTTACTGTGAGTATTAAGGGAGCGAGCGTACAAGGTCTGCCCTGCAACGGCAGACGCAACACCCCCTAAGCCTGCTTGGACTTGGTTAAATTCAATGCTTTTACTATCATTTTGTATTTTCGTTACTTTATCCCATCTGACTAGTCCCTCATTTGGTAATGAAGAAATAGCTTCAGCTTTGGCATTCCAAGATAGACC
>JASJEK010000178.1 GCA_030064915.1 Xenococcaceae cyanobacterium MO_234.B1 | reverse complement strand
GACTGCATCGTAATACAATTAGTAAAGTCTATCAACAGCTAGAAGAAGCGGGATTAGTCGAATCTATTGCTGGCTCTGGTATCTATGTAAAAGCCCAAGAGAGAAAAACTGTTGAGTCAGATTCACCTCTAATTGCCCAAAGTAACATCATTGAAGAAAGTATTGACCGTCTTTTGGCATTAAACTGTAGCTTATCTCAGATTAAAGAGTTGTTTCTTGAAGAAATTGATTGGCGTTTGCGTTGTCAAGAAAAAGTTATCGTGACTGTACCCCATCGCGATTTGAGTGCTGGGGAAATTATGCAGCAAGAACTAACTGAATCTCTCAACATTCCCGTAGATTTAGTAACTTTAGAAGATATCATGCAAATTATCGCCGAAACTAACTTCGGGACACTGATTACCAATCGCTACTTTATCAAAGAAGTTTTAGAAATCGTTCCTCCTAGCTCTTTCCGAGTCATTCCCATTGACATCTACGACTACAGTAAAGAATTAAAGATGATTAAGAGCTTACCGTCCCAAGCCTGTTTGGGGATAGTTAGCCTTAGTCAAGGAACTCTCAATATTGCTGCTAGTATTGTTCACAGTCAAAAAGGCGATGAATTATTGGTTTTAACTGCTACTCCCAGCGATCGCAATCGCTTAATGGCGGTAGTCCATACGGCACACACTATAATTGCAGGTCCTTCTAGTTATGATGTAGTACAAAAGGCGATCGTGGCTGCTAGACCTGATTTAATTCGTATTCCAGAAGTAATTTGCAGCGACAACTACATCAATAGTAAATCCATCGAGCTACTAAAACGAGAATTAGACCTAAAGTGACACCAAGGGATATGGATATTCTCCCTCACGTCTATAATAAATCCACACCAGCTAATAATTTAAAGAATATATGGAAACTAGACGAGTTGCAGACATTCTAAAAAACGGTCAACCAGAAGAAACAGTAATAGTCAAAGGTTGGGTACGTACCAAAAGAGAATTAAAAGGGTTTGCCTTTACCGAAGTTAATGATGGCTCATCCTTAGCTAGTCTGCAAGTAGTCCTTGATAGCGCAATACCAGACTATGACACTATTATTAAAAAAATTAATACAGGGGCTTCTATTGAAGTCGCAGGAAAATTAGTCGCCTCCCCAGGAAAAGGGCAAAAAATTGAGCTAAAAGCAGATTCGGTAATCATCTATGGCGAAGCCGATCCTGAAACCTATCCCCTACAGAAAAAACGTCACTCATTTGAGTTTCTCCGTACTATTAATCATCTGCGATCGCGTACTAATACTCTAGGTGCAGTATTTCGAGTCAGAAATGCTTGCGCCACTGCAATTCATCAATTTTTTCAAGAAAGAGGTTTCTTGTGGATACACAGTCCTATCATTACCGCTAGTGACTGCGAAGGTGCAGGAGAATTATTTACTGTTACTAATTTTGATTTAAACAATTTACCCAAAAATGATACAGGAGAAGTTGACTATTCCCAAGACTTTTTTGGTAAACCAGCTTATCTAACAGTAAGTGGGCAATTACAAGCAGAAGTAATGGCAATGGCATTTCAAAATGTCTATACTTTTGGTCCTACTTTCCGCGCTGAAAACTCTAATACCTCCCGTCACCTTGCTGAGTTTTGGATGGTCGAACCAGAGATGGCTTTTTGTGATTTAGAAGGAGATCAAAATCTCGCAGAAGAGTTCTTAAAATATATCTTTAAATATGTTTTAGACACTTGTCCTGAAGACATGGAATTTTTCAATAAGTGGATTAACAAAACTGTTGTAGCCACTGCTGAGAATATAATTAACAATGAATTTGCCAGAATTACCTACACTAAAGCTGTTGAACTCCTAGAAAAAGCCGATCAAAAGTTTGAATTTCCCGTCGAGTGGGGGATTGACTTACAATCAGAACACGAACGCTATTTAGCAGAAAAACTATTTAAGAAACCTGTTATTGTTACCAACTATCCTAAAGAAATTAAAGCCTTCTATATGCGCTTAGATGAAGGAGAAAAAACCGTTTCTGCTATGGATGTTCTCGCCCCCAATATCGGAGAAATTATTGGTGGTTCACAAAGAGAAGAAAGACTCGATGTTTTAGAAAGACGCATTCAAGAAACAGGAATGAATCCTGATGATTTGTGGTGGTATTTAGACCTCCGTCGTTATGGTACAGTACCTCATGCTGGTTTCGGTTTAGGCTTTGAAAGATTGATCCAGTTTATGACGGGAATGGCTAATATCCGGGATGTGATTCCTTTCCCCAGAACTCCCTTAAGTGCAGAGTTTTAATCTAAGTAATCTCATTTTGAACGGCAAATCAGCTCTTACTGTGTTGAAGTTGTTAGCTTCAGTAAATAAGAGCGATCGCCTTTCTTAATCACCAACTACTTTTGATTTCATCCCCCCAGTTCTTTTCTTAATCCAGACTTACCACCTACTGTGTACCAATATTCCCATTCTCCACCCCCAGCCGTAGACCAATCATTCAAGTCAAAATAACCGCTCCCTTCTCGAGTTCCAGGAATTCGGTAAACTTTTACCGCTTTGCCCGAGTTGTTCCAAATCAGTGGCCAGCCGGGTTCAATTTGCTCGGGTAAAGCTCCATTGGTCTGTAAAAAATAAGCATCTTGTCCAATATTAGTTCCGTTTCCAAAAACCTTAGCAATGCCCTTCTCATCAATCGCCACAAAGGCTCCTTCTTCTAAGCCAATAGCATAATTGTTAAGTCGATTGTTGTCCTCATAAATGACCTTGGCTAGTAAGCCAAGTAATCTCCCATATCTAGTTTCAGGATTAGCCGGATTCATCCGATCTAAATGAGTGTCAGTAATCACCCGCTTGAGGTAGGGAACCTGAAGAAAGTCACTTCGATGAATAGTTTGAGTGTTGTAATGAAAAGGATCGTTGAGAATTTCTGAACTGAGGATTCCTTGATGGTCAGGAGCATAATAATAGTCTCCCATAATAGCCATGCCAGCACTCGTTCCAGCTATGGGGATTTTCTTGTCATTAATTAAATAATTAAGCGCCTCCTCTGTTTCGGTTCCTTCCCAATATTCTTGATATTCATTTTGATCTCCTCCCGCTATAAACAGGGCATCAGCTTCCCGAATATATTCGATAACTTCTGAGTTATTTGCCGCTTTACGACTATCAATCGAAAGTTCAGCCGCTGAATGAATCCAATCTCGATAATGCTGACAAATCCAGTCGGCTTGACCCCCTATACCTCCAACACGAAGCACTAAATATTTACCGCCTTTGGCTCGTTCAAGAAACCATTGATTTGCTTCATATTCACCCGATTTGTCCCCTTCTGCTCCCCCAATCAATAAACTCCCTGGCTGAGAACTGATTGAGGCAGAATCTCTATTTCCACAAGCCAAATAATAATCAAAATCATATCGACTTCCCATAATAGCCAACCCTCATCTGCTTGTTCTATTACTCTTTATCTAGTTTTCTAATCCGTTGGAAGAGTTTGAAAGCACAGGAATTGTACTCCAAATTTATAGCTTTTAATGAGTCCCCTTCATGAATTTTCATCTTTTGCTAGGCTAAGGAGATGAAAAGCTGGAAGTTTCGCAAGCTCAAGAGTTTAGAAGCAGTCAAACCGGGAAAATTGGCCGGAAAGATGGGAGTAGTCATGACAAAATAATAAAAAATAACCTTTGAAACTGTTGTCTTGTAAGTTTTACAAGATTATAAAAATGCAGTTTTAATAAAAATCAAGTTTTTTGGGTTTAGACTACCAGCCCAGTCAAGGTTAAGTTAAGAAAGCTTGAAATCCTTTCTTAAAAAGCTATCAAAGCAATTTAACTTTAAAAATTACTTTTAACAATTGCTCAAATATCTAACTAAATATACCTAAAAAATCAAGAAATTTAGTAATTTTTCGCCCTCTTCTAATTTCAAAACAGTTAAAAACTGCTAAAATAATTCTAATCAATAGTCAAGAAAATTAAACATAATAAAATTAGCAAAAAGTTTTAATTTCTAAAGCTTTCAGCTTTTTTTGTTTTAAAATATTGTCTATCTTTCAGGTTTTTTTTTAATTATAGAAGTATTTTTAAGGAAAATTAGCGACAAATCTCAGCCTGGGGTGGCTTTTTGGGCGATCGCGCAGCGCCTGCGAAAGCAGACCGCGCAGCGCCTGCGAAAGCAGACCGCGCAGCGCCTGCGAAAGCAGACCACGCAGTGCCTCGCTTCGCGAGATCGCAGATTGCTTTCGACTCGTTTTTCCTGTTGAGTCCATGTCCGACAAGACTTTGACAAAAAAAACAAGAGTTAAAAACGAAAAGGAGAATCATTTGTACCACCTTGACTGGGCTGGGTTAGACTACCTGACCTAGATGAGAGTTTGAGGCATTATTAGCTAATAAGTTATCATAGCTAGTCGAGAAGAGCCATAATTTTGCCTGAGTACTTATTACCTAAAATTTCCCACAAGTAATCGATTAGGCTAAAGGAAGATGTACTTGAAAACAGCTACCTACCCCTATCTGACTGCTAACTTTAATTTCTCCTTGGTGCTGCTGGACAATAGCGTAAGCTATTGTCAGTCCTAAACCAAAACCTTCTGGCTGCTTATTTTGCGCCAGTTCGCCTCGCCAAAAACCCTGAAAAATGAACGGCAAATCCCCATCAGCTATTCCCATTCCAGTATCTCGAACAGAAATGATAACAGTTCCATGAGACAGCTTCATAGAAAAAAAAACGCTACCGCCTGGGTCGGTATAGTTAAAGGCATTTTCTAGGAGATGAGTTAATAGACGAGTTAATCTAACACTATCTCCACTAACCAAAACATTACTAAGTAACTCAGTTTGGAAATTAATTCCTCTAGCTTGAGCAATTGACTCGAATTGTTGACTCAAAGGTTGTAGGAGCGGCTTTAAAGATACACTTTCTCTAAGTTTGGACGGCAAGTCAGCGCGAACCAAAAACAGCAGTTCCTCGACTAACCGTCTGATTTGCTCGACGGCAGTGTTAATAATATTGAGCTTTTTGACTTCTTCAGGCTGAATTTTATCCTTTTTACTCAGCAAAATCTCTGTGGCAATACTAATTCTTGTCAGGGGCGTGCGTAGGTGATGAGAAACATCAGAAGTAATTTTGCTGATTTGCTGAACCCCTCGTTGCGTAGGGCTAAGAGCCTCTTGGGTGAGATAGATGCTGCCAATGCTAACCAGAACTAGAGCTGTAGTTCCGCCCAACGCCAACCCTACTCGTAGTTTATCCAGGATAACTTCCATTTCTTGAGTAGATTCGCTAGCACGAATGTAACCTTCTAAGATTGGGGTTTCCTCATCTGGGTTGTTGGCATACACAGAAATTGTTGCTGTCTGAATATGACCCAGGCGTTGTAATACGGGAAAGCCTTTGTTTAATTGTGCAGGGGAAATAGTTTTAAATAGAGACATATGAGGAAACTGGGTTCCTTCTCTGGCCAGAAGTTTCCCTTCAGAGTCATACCATTCCAGACTGTATTCTTGCTCAGAGAAAAGATTACGCCAAGGAACTTCTCTGTCTAGACTTTGGAGACCTTCACTCTTGATTATATTTAGACTAGGAGCTGCTGCTTCTACTAAAGTAAGTAGTTCTCGGTCTAACTGCTGATTGAGATTCTTAATAAGAAACAAGTATAAGGATATTCCCGAAGTCCCTAAGATACAAATCATAGCGACTAAATAGGTAAGCATTAACCGCTTTCGTGGGAAGAGGAACCCTCGACTAAAAATTTGGGTGGAAATGGTAATCAGGGACATGAGAGGGGGTTTGATCAAAAGTTTCATTTTGAGATAAGATACCTAGTTATACCATTTTGAAAAAAGAATGCAACAAATATATAGTAAAGGTTTGACTAACCCACCCAGTTTATCTGGGCTTCAACCTCTTAAGTTGACACCAATGGGTAGTACAAGTCCCTACCGAGGTTTGATTCGGTAACGAGTATTTTTTGATTTGGTATGAGAAAATTTCAGGCAAGCTGAAAAACCCTGGAACACTTGCGAGCTAATACCATTTCTCCTTAAACGATGCAGTTTATACAAATCTCCTTCAAGGGGGACGCAGTGTGCCCACGTCATTTCTGAAGTGCAACTTCATAGAGAATTGGTATAGCACGATATTAAATTTTAATTTTTTTTTGTGCTTCTCTTTATAACAATAGGCTAAAAAAGGTGACAAACTCGGGTTAAGAAATGACAGACTTGGAAAAAATAAGGATTTTTACTTAGTGGTATTTACCGAGAAAGTTGATAAGCTATTTCCCATTTAAGCTGCTGGTTAGGCTGCAAGGGAGCAAGGGCACCGAAGGGGGCTTATATTATTCAAAGATAATGAATCAAACCGACAACTTAAGTACTCAAGCCCCCTTCGGTGGGGGAGCAGGGAGAATAGTACTTTTACCTGTTTTGGGCGATTAATAATAAATGCAAGGTAAATGGGTCTAAGCTTAAGAGGGATGTAACTCTGGCAGGGTAAGCCTTTTACTTTAATGACTGCTGAAAAGATGAGAATTGATTTTGGCGATCGCTAACGTTTTTGCTAACTGTGTAATGACTATAGTTTAGACTAATAAGTTGAATAAAAAATCAAGCAAGTATTAGAGTCAGTTAGTCTAAACTTTTGAGAATCGAGGATCAAACTCAAAAATTGGGTTCTCACGTTACCTATATGCTCGTAAGTAAAAAAAATTTAAACGACGATTTCGGATTATTTTTAGACCAAAAATTCATAAGTTATCATTTTCCTGGCTCAAATGCGGAAGAAAAGGCTTCTTTGATACTCTTGGTTGATTAGGGCTTGCTGAATAAAAGTGGAAGGTGTGCGTAGCGACCTTATCATGAGTCTTAACCTAGATCTGTTGTTAACCGAACAGTATTGCGCCCCGCCCCACAGCCCCTTCGGAGCCTGCTTCTACTTCTTCGTCAAGCCAACGGAAGATAGACTTTAAAACAGGTTCCAACATTAACCTCACTGTTGACACTAATTTTGCCTCCGTGTTGCTTAATAATCGCTTGGACGATGGGCAGTCCTAAGCCCAAGCCCTCTTGTTGTTGCCGACGCGCTCTCTCAGTTCGCCAAAAACGCTGAAAAATTAACGGCAATTGTTCGGCAGCAATACCAATACCAGTATCTTCTATGTATACTATGACACGTTGCTTAGATTGCTCTAAATAAAGAGATATTTTTCCACCAGTCTTCGTATACTTGAGGGCGTTCTCTAGCAAATTGGAAAATGCACGACTTAATTGGGATGGATCACCCTTGATTGCCAAATTCTCCTGTAACTGTGTTTCAAAGTCAATTCCTTTATCACTAGCAAGTGCTTGAAAATGTTCTACTAATGGCAGTAGTAGTTCCGAAAGAGCAAGAATAGACCCTTCCCAACCATCAGAACTGGGCATGGAATCAGTCCTAGCTAAAAAGAGCAAATCTTCTAACAATTGTTGCATCTGCTCCGCAGAACTTTGAATCATGGTTAGCTTTCTGAGGTCTGAAGCTCTCCTGAATAGATCTGGATGGCTCAGTAGAGCCTCCGTAGCAAAGTTAATTTTAGTTAGGGGATTGCGTAGCTCGTGAGAAGCCTCAGCCATAAACTGTTTGAGCTGCTGAAAACTTTGTAAAGTAGGTTTAAAAGCTTGATGAGTCAGGTAAAAACTACTAAGACCAATAAAAAATAGAGCTGTGCCTCCCCCCAACCACAATCCCACTTGCAGTTGAGTTAAGGTTGTATTTATCTTGTGGAGAGACTCACTAGCCCGAATATAACCTTTTAGTTGTAGAGTATCTTTTTTTACTCCGTCAGCATATACAGAAATAGTTACACTACGGATTTTATTTTCCTGTTGAAATATTGGCGAACCTTCATTTAATGACTTTTTGACCAGAGGCGATCGCGGAAAATCCCATCCTTCTCTGGCTAGAAGTTCGCCATTAACATCAAACCATTCCAAACTTTGCTCTCGATCGGAAAAAAGAGCGCGCCAGGGCAGCTCTTTATCGAGAGTTTGGCGACCTCCCTCATACTTAACTTTATTTAAGCTGGGAGCAGCTGCTTGTACTAAAGTAAGTAGCCTCTGGTCTAACTGTTGATTGAGACTTCGAGTAAAGAAAATATAGAGAGCAGTTCCAGAAATGCCGAGGATAGTTCCCATTACCAGCAAATAAGCCAGTAGTAAGCGTCGGCGCAGATAGAAAAAGCCTGGGCTAGAGATTTTGTTGGAGGCGGTAACCCAACCCATAAACTGTTTCAATAAAGTCATCAGAGGCTCCAGCTTTTGTTAGTTTTTTCCTCAAACGTCTAATATGAGCTTTGACAGTATCTTCATCTGGTGGCTCTTCAAAAGACCAGAGATTTTCGAGAATTTTGCTACGACTCAACAATTTATTGCCATTACGCAGAAACAGTTCCAACAAACGATATTCTTTAGGAGTTAGTTTTAAGGGTTGATCTTTATAGGTTACTTGACAGGTATTAGTATCGAGGGACAAGTCTTCCCACTGTAAAATAGGAGACCCAGAATCGATTCCTCGACGCAGTAAAGCACGAATGCGTGCTAATAACTCGTCTAATTTATAAGGTTTAACTACGTAGTCATCTGCACCTGCATCTAATCCCGCTACTTTTTCCGAAGTAGTATCTTTGGCAGTCAACATCATGATCGGCATGTTGTAGTCTCGTTCTCTGAGTTGACGGCACAGTGTAAAACCATCAACTTTGGGTAACATGACATCTAGCAGAATTAAATCGTAATCAAACGCTTGAACAAAATCCAAGCCAGCCTGACCATCAGCTGCTACGTCAACTACATATTGTTGCTCAGTCAAAACCTCTGAGAGCAATTCACTAATTTCCCAATCATCTTCAACTAATAAAAGTTTCATGAAACACCTCTTAGAGCATTTTTATTGTCAATTTGTTATCTAGTCGTAGTCGAGACATTTATTAATTCACCAACAGCAATAAACTACTAATAGCATAATAGTAACTGGTTATTCTCCTGCCCTTGGTATGGGTTTGGGAGGTTAAGATACTTCTCTTAAACAAAAAAGCTTGAGCAAAATGAAGCAAAGCTTTCGTTTCCTACTTTCTTAATCTGACAAACTTGACAAACAAGGTAAACACAAGTCAGAGCTGCTGTTAACACTTAAGAGATACCACTTCTCGAAAATAACTATATATATGGCGAATTTAAAAGTCGATTTGAATTATGTAATAAAGTAGACATTCTTTTTGTAATAAATTAAACACTCTCTTACTATTAGCTGGAGCATAGTAGGAAAATGTTAAATTATCGAAAAGGAACTAGAAGGTATATATAAAGGGAATCTTAAGTTCAGACTTCTTGGGTTTTTTATCATAATTTTATGGGTAAAGAAAGGGTATAGGGTCTAAAAAATTAGCTCTGTCGGGAAATAACTGTTAAAAATCCCTAAAGTTTTTTAATCGTGATCCTTATATTTTGTAACACTTTAGAGTCTATAAAGACAATTTAGGAAGTTATTCCAGGGTAATTTGGTTCTTATTTACCGACAATTCTATTGTACAACAGCTAAAAGCCCTGAAATTTAAAGAATAAGAAAAGATTATGTATAGATATTGTAAAAAATGTCCCCGAAAGTATCCTAGAGTTACATCCCACGGCGGAGTCTCTCTGACTATAGGTGAAATTCCCCGATTCCCGACTTCGTCTGAAAGATTAGGTTAACATTGAACCACAACCTATTGCAGGAATTGCTGAGGTTAAGATTTAACTGTTTGTCGCGCCAATTAAGATGTCACGACTCGCCCGTTCCCAAGGGGCTGTCTCCGTAGCGGTAGCTGCGGAGTTTATACGCCCCGTTTGCGCCGGAACCCGACGCGGGGTCGCTCCTCATAATTTAGCTATGTCGAATAAAAAGAAAGAACCTAGTGGATGTGGATGTGCAAATATTCCCATTTCTGTGATTTTACTGATTTTAGGAGGTGGTTATTGGTGGTTTACCAATCAAGGACATCTATACATCAGTAAGCTTTTACCTGACAATCTACCAATAGCTATTCCTGGTTTAAATTCGACTCCAACAGAACCTCCCATAACCCCTACACCTACATTACCAAGCTCGCCAATTGTTGAACCTAATAATCAGCCAACTTCACAGAGGGCACAAAATCCGCCTTCTAAGGGTAAAGATGACTCATTACCAAAAACAATAACCCCTCAAACTCCCCAAGCAACATCATATACTCCAACTCCTTGGGAGAAAAAATTAATCAGAGGAATTTATTTAAGTCGTTATCAAGTAACTAATAATGCTAGTGAACAAAAGATTCGGCAGAGAGTTCGTTATTATCACTCTCAAGGAATTAATACTATTATTCATGGTGTTTGGGGTAATGCTTGTACGATGTATAACAGTCAAGTAATGCAACAAACTTTTGGTTATAAAAGTTGTCCCAACCTATTTCGAGATCGCTGGCTAGATTGGTTAATTGATGAAGCACACAAAAATGGCATGGAAGTTCATGCTTATTTTGAAAAGGGGAACAATCTAGTAATGATGAAGACTTAGCAGCGGATGTTTTGGAAATAATAACCGTATTTAGTGCGAGACTCTATGGTAGTAGAAGTAAAAAGAATAGAAAACTAATGCAAGC
>JASJEK010000177.1 GCA_030064915.1 Xenococcaceae cyanobacterium MO_234.B1 | reverse complement strand
TATCTTAGTGAAGCTAATTTGGAAGGAGCAGACTTAAGAGGCGCGAATCTAACTTATGCCAACTTTAAAGGAACTAAATTAAAAGGTGCAAATCTTTGTGGAGCGAATTTAGCTAATGCTACTATTACACAACAACAACTAGAAGAAGCAAAAACTAACTGGACAACTGTTCTGCCTAGTGGAAGAAGAGGTTTCTGGTAATTTAAGCCAGAGATTGTACCTTTATCTATGACTATCTATATCTATGACTATCTATGACGCTTTTTGCTAGTTAAAGGAGGTAAAGGAATAGCTGAGGTACTAGGGGGTAGACGATAGCGAGCAGGTTTAGCACGAATCGTATTGGGTACTCTTTGAGTTTGTACTTTTTGAGTTTGCAACCACCGCATCAAAATTCCCGTTACGGTGATAATTAGCCCTACAGAAAACAAACTCCAACGTCCTTCAAAGCCACCAAGCAGCGCATCAGTAAGACCGAATATTAGTATGAACCCAGATATCGGTTCTTTACGATAAATTGCTCTTAATAATTTTACTAACAAAGGGTTCATTGCTTTTATGCTCGAAAACCTAACAATAACAATTTAGTTTGATCTTAGCAATATAAAAGGAAGTTGGTTTGACGAAGTTATACCATTTATCGTGGGTTAGCGAGAGACTTAGTATAAATGAGGTAATAGGTAATAGGTAATGGGTAATAGGTATTACCAAGAGCGCAGATTTTTAATTAAATTCATCGTTCAAGATTGGGAAAGGGACGCGAAGGGGAGACATATCCTATTATCAGAACGTTGACAAAAAAAGACTCTCGTCAACTATGCTTGATACGAGAGCTTAATCTGAGTTGGGAAGGCTTATTATTGTAAACCTAGCCAGGATAAAAGACCTTGTCCTGTAAAATATTCGATCGCCACAGTTAAAACAAATCCAATCATTGCTGCACGACCATTCAATCTTTCTGCGTATTTGCTAAAACCGAATTTGGGGTCTTCTATGTTGGGAGTGGTAGTAGGTTGTGTTTTATCCATTTGTAATATCTTTTATGTTGTCTAGTTAATTTTACAAAACTTTACCTTAATATTTTAATTGATTTTTTCTCTTACGGATGTAAAATAGCAAACTCAGGCAGTTTCCAAGGGGGCCATAGTCAAACCTGCTCTTTTTAATTGTTGATGATATAGTTCTGCTGGTTCTTGGGGCCCTACCCAAACTATGGCTTGTCCTTCAAAATGTACTTGGTTAGTTAGCTGCCAAGCGCGATCGCTGGTCATGCCAGGGATATAAGTCATTAAAGACTTGGCAACGTGCTGGAAAGTATTAAAGTCATCATTGAGAACAATGACCTTAAAATTCGGGTAATGCTTCCGAATGGTTTTACTGGCTTTTTCCTTAGTTAATATTGGTGTTGCAGTCATATATGAAACTCCAAGGTAAAAGCTAATGTGAGAGATTAATCATAATTTATTCAACAGTTTAACCATTTTTATTTTTTCCTTCAAAATACATTCGTCAATTATGGAATTATCAATAGGTTGGCTATATCCTAATCTTATGAGTACTTACGGCGATCGCGGTAATGTGATTTGTCTTCAAAGACGCTGTGAGTGGAGAAATATAAATGTAGTAGTTATTCCTTTAGACCGCACCACAGAAGCAGATAAAATTACCCTGGTTGATCTTATTGTGGGAGGAGGGGCGCAAGACCGTCAGCAAGAAATTGTAATGCGTGACCTCCAAGGTACAAAAGCCGAAACTTTGCGAGAAAAATTAGAACAAGGAACCCCTGGAGTTTTTACCTGTGGTTCACCCCAGTTACTAGGACATTATTATGAACCAGCTTTAGGACAACGTATTGAAGGTCTGGGTTTATTAGACTTGGTAAGCAAACACCCAGGAATAAATGCCCCCAGATGTATTGGTAATTTGGTTTTTGAAATTACGGCTGAACCTCTAGCCACTGAACTCAAAAAACTTTGGGGAGATACACCCATTGCTATTGGCTTTGAAAATCATGGAGGAAGGACTTATTTAGATACAGTTCAACCTCTGGGAAAAGTCATTCAAGGCTATGGTAACAATGGAGAAGACGGTACAGAAGGAGCTTTTTACCATAATGCGATCGCAACTTATTCCCACGGACCTCTATTACCAAAAAATCCTTTTATTGCAGATTGGTTGATTAAAACTGCATTGCAAAAAAAATATCAAACTTCGATTCAGTTAAGCAAATTAGACAACTCCTTAGCTTATGCAGCACGCAAGGCAATGTTGCAAAATCTAGGATTACGCAACTTATACTAAGTTGCGTTCTAAACTGTAATTTTACATCTCTCGCAAAGACGCAAAGGCGCAAAGGGGATTAAGAATGGTTTTACGTCTAAGCTTAGACGCACCCAAGTTACATTTTTCCTGTTGACTATCGCCCATTGCTTGTTGCTTTTCCAAGAACCTGAGGATGCAGTTTAAATGCGTCTAAGCTTATGAACGCAGTTTGGTATTAGTAACCCACATTTCGCACTTCATTATGTAATATGCAAAGATTACGCTTCTTCGCCAACTGGCTTCTAAATAGATAAAATATTTATAATACATATGTTCTGTTGGCTGGGGCAATTTTCTCCCAAAGTGTAACCCTCGTTTGAACAACGCCCGTTTTTGAACGACGCCCCAGATTCTTCACATCATCCCGATTAAGGTTTATAATAAGAGAGATGTTACATAAAAACAGTTTTGGCTTTTGTCGTGCAAAGATTGTATAGTTCAGAGGTTATAGGCATGAGTGCCGAGCCAACTTCTGATTAATCATTAGGACTAATTGGAATTCGGACACCACAAATGCGGGCAGTTTTGCCATAAAGACGGTCAAGGACTCTTTTGAGCGAGATTCTGTGCCATTGTTGACCTCGTTTAGTTTTATAGCCATTGCTGTAATACCAATCAGCAATTTGTTGTCAAGACTTGCCAGATTTATGATTGCGGCGAATCAAATCGATAAAAAGTTGTTCTTTTGGGTCTGCTACCAACTCGCCATTAATTGCTTTTTGACCAAAAGCAGGAGAACCAGATCCAGCAGCTCCGCCTTCTGCCGCTTTAGCTTTTCGACCCCGTTCTGTTCTAATCGTTGCCAAATATCATCATGTTTTACAGCATTTTCTGTACTCATAACTTCAAGAAAATAAATTACTTTCTATCCGTAGTTGATCAAGAGAGGGAAAAACCATGGGTTTAATCTTTTTAGGAGCGTCAGAAGCCCAAAAAAGAACTCAAGCACCAATTCTCGCCCAAGGAAACATCATGCGTTTAATCTTTTTAGGACCACCAGGAGCTGGAAAAGGAACTCAAGCAGCAATTCTCGCCCAAGAATTGAATATTCCCCATATTTCTACTGGAGATCTGCTACGAAGCGCAATCGCTCAAAAAACGGCTTTGGGTATTCTAGCTCAAGCCTACTTAGAATCAGGAGAGCTAGTGCCAGACGCTTTAATTATGGCAATGATGGGAAAACGTTTAGCCGAATTCGACGCTCTTGGCGGTTGGATTTTAGATGGGTTCCCTCGTAATTTATCTCAAGCACAAGCTTTAGATCGTCTGTTACAAATTTTGGGACAATCTCATCCTCAAGCAGTGAACTTTAACGTTGCTACAGAAAGTTTAATCGCCAGAATGTTGCAACAGGGACGAAAAGATGACAATGAAAACCTGATCCGCCGTCGTCTCGAAGTTTATCAAGAAAAAACGACTCCTCTGATTAACTTCTATAAACAACGTCGCTGTCTCATTGATATCGATGGCAATCTAACTCCAGAAGCAGTAAATCAGAGTATAAGAGCGAAATTATCGCTAGCAGTTCCAGTTTAACTTCAAATTTCACTATCAAAACGGTTCTGTCGCCAAAATTTTCTCGAACGCTACCTATACTTTTGTACTATCTTCGTAGCTACGCTATATGTGGTGTTTTTTCAATTTTGGGCGACAGAACCCAACAGCTTGACCACCTTAGCGAAGAAAGGACGGTTTGTCAGTTAGTGGCGATCGCTGCTATCAATTTCCTCGCCCACAAAATCCGTTAGAACCAGATCCTGATTATTAGGGATGCAAATTAAATTACATACACAACCATCTCAAAGGCTGGCTCTTGCAATGAATGTAGAAGTGTGAAATTAATTTGGCCTAGGTACTTATCAATTAATTGAAATTACTGGTTATGATTTGTTTTAAAGACTTTTTTCCTCAAACCATTAAACAAAAAGGATTTTTCGCTGAAGATAAGTACGAGAACTTCAGTTCCTTGGTCAGTCAAGTTAATCAGTGGCTCTCAGAGACAAACGTCAAGATTATTAATATCGAGACTGTAGTCTTGCGAGATATAGATGATGAGAAAACTCGTTTTTTAGCCGAAGAACCATTTTTCTATCAGTTTATTCGAGTTTGGTATGAAGTTAAAGATGAAGGGCGTCGTTCAAAAAGGGGGTATTTTGGGTAACAAAGGCAGCGCAAATTAAGCCAAGTTTAAACCCACCTTCCGCACGTCAAAATGTAGCACCAAAAGATTACGCATTTTTCTGGAATTTGCGTTGCTTCGCACTCGCGAGCGCGAGACCGCTCAACCCCCCTCAGAACATACTACTTAGCATATTACAAACTGACGTGCCGAAGGTGCGTTAGTAACAACAGGTTAAAAATTTTGATGTAAATCTTTCCTCAATTTTTGTGCGTTGCAACGCAAATTGCATTAATATTGGCAATTAAATAATGCAAGTTAAAATTGCAATAATATTTGTCAACCAAAAATTGCAACCATGACTGGACAACCTTTAAATCGTAGTTCTACAGGAATTATGGTTCTAATCATTCCCATTGCTTTTGCAATTGTTATTTTGTATAAGTTTTGGCCCGCATTGTTGGGTTTAAGCATACTAATTATTAGCTGGAAAACCTGGCAAAATTATCAGTGGCAAAAATGGTGTCAACAAGTAAATCCTTATTTCAATAACCTGGTTAAAGAAAATCGAGGCTATTTGACCCCTCTAGATTTGTCCTTGAAAGCCAATCTTAGTGCTAGAGCAGCAAAAGCTTTTTTAGAACGAAAATCGGAAGAATATGGCGTAGCACCCAAGCAAGTTAAAGACAAAGGCGTGGTCTATTATTTTCCTACGGCTAGTGCTTTAGGTCGCATTTTCGATGATAGTGAACCCTTTGGGGACTTGGAAGAAGAAGAAACTACTGTTTCTTCTTCTCCTCAACTGGTCACTGCTGCATCTGTTGCTAGAGAGTCTAGTACTCCTTCTTTTAAGGAACTAACTCAACTTGCGAAGCAAGAACAAAGTAAAGCAGTTGCTGCTTCTGTAAATGTTGAGTCAAAACAGACTAACATCAAAAAGATGAATCAAGCAGAATTAGCAAAACGTCTTGATGTTAATTCCAGTACTGTCGGGAGAAATAAGAATAAACCTGAATCTGATTTCGCCATGTGGAGTCAAAGTAAAGACCCAGAGGGAATTGCTTGGAAATATATAGAAGCGACTAATGAGTTTGTTCCAGCAGAAACAGATTAACATTAGTTCGGAGTCCAGAGTTACTGACTGTAGTCACTTCCCAGAGGGAGTTCGACGGGGCAGATAAACTGATGAGGTTTCCTCATCGGACAGCCCCTTGAGTTAGGAATGATGAAAGACGAGTTAGGTCCATTATCCTGACTCCTGACTCCCTAACCAGCAGTAGCTTTGGCTTTCTTTTGCTTTTTCTTGGCTGCTTGTTTGGCTCGTTTAGCTGCTTGTTTGGCTGCTTTTTGCTCTGCTTCTAAGCGTTGTTTTTCTTTTTGTTTTGCTTCTTCAATTTTTTCTAGATAGTAGTGATAATCTCCTTGATAGGCTACTAACTCCCCTTCTTTAATTTCAACTATTTTATTAGCGACCTGGGAAATAAAATAGCGGTCGTGAGAAACAATAATTACTGATCCATCATAGTTTTGTAGGGCCTCTTCCAGCATCTCTTTGGCAGGTATATCCAAGTGGTTTGTTGGCTCATCTAAGATTAGGAAATTAGCAGGAGTTAGCAACATTTTAGCCAAAGCTAATCGGGCTTTTTCTCCTCCACTAAGAGCTTTTACTTGCTTAAATACTGTCTCACCACTAAATAAAAATCTACCTAAAAGAGTACGAACTTCTTCATTTTTCCAAGTGGGAACTTCATCATGAATTGTCTCCATGACAGTTTTTTCTAGCTCTAAAGCTTCTGCCTGATTTTGTTCAAAATAACCAGGAATAACATTATGTTTACCTAGGGTAACTGTCCCATCTTCTGGCTGTTCCATACCCATAATCATCCGAAGTAGGGTAGATTTTCCTGCACCATTAGCTCCCAGTATGGCAATGCGATCGCCTCTTTCAATGGTTAATTCTGCTCCCAGAAACAGGATTTTTTCGTTATACGTGTGGGTCAAGTCTTCAATAATTGCTACCTCTCTACCACTACGAGGAGAAGGAGGAAATTGAAATTTTAAAGTTTTGACATCAGAAATAGGAGCTTCGACTAAATCAACTTTTTCTAGTTGTTTTTCTCTACTTTTGGCTTGAGTACTCCTAGTGGCACTGGCACGGAAACGCTCAATAAATTCCTGTTGCTTTGCTATTTCTTTTTGTTGCCGTTCATAGGTTGCAGACTGGGCTGCTTTAATTTCTGCTTTCTGTTGTAAATAGCTAGAGTAGTTACCAGGGTAGATAGTAGAAATACCTCGTTCTGTTTCCACAATTTTAGTGCAGAGGCGGTCTAAAAATTCTCGGTCGTGGGAAACAATTACCATCGGGGTATTAATCCCTTTCAGATAGTTTTCTAGCCATTCAATAGTTTCTAAATCTAAGTGGTTTGTCGGCTCGTCCAACAGCAGTAAATCTGGTTCTTGCAGCAAGATTTTACCTAAACTCATCCGCATTTGCCAACCACCACTAAAAGAGCTTACCAGGCGATCGCCGTCTTCAGGGACAAATCCGATTTCTGGTAATATCTTTTCAATCTGGGCTTCTAAATTGTATCCCTCTAAGGCTTCAAATTTACGTTGTAGTTTATCTAGCTGATGAATTAATTTATCCAGGGTTTCAGGGTCAGCAGTTTCCATATCATGCTGGATCTGGAGTAATTTTTGCTGTACTGCGTTAGCTTCAGTAAAAACTGTCCAAAATTCCTCTTTCACAGTGCGAGTCGGCTCTACTTCAAACTCTTGGGTGAGATAAGCTATTTTGAGGCTACTAGGACGAATTACCTCTCCTGATGTTGGCTCAACTTCTCCTGTAATTATTTTCAGTTGAGTGGATTTTCCTGCACCATTAACTCCTACTAAACCAACTCTTTCTCCTGATTTGACTTCCCAAGTAACATCTTTAAGTACTTCTCCTGTGGGATAGATTTTACTAATATGTTCAAGTCGCAGCATTAATTACTCCTGAAGCAGTGGCACAGCTTGATTATATTAACTTTTGTAGCAAAATTGTGATGAAATGTGACAAACCGACAGCTAGTAAACAGCTTACAGATAGCTAATAGCTATTCTAAGTAATTGAATCAATTATTGTTTTGTGATAAGATACTAAGCTAATAGCGGGATTAACTCAGTGGTTAGAGTGTCTGCTTGACATGCAGGAAGCCCCCAGTTCAAATCTGGGATCTCGCATCTAAAATTAAGCGTTTGAACTGTAAGGCTTCTGATGTCTTTTAGACACTCTAACTACTGAGTTAATAGCTTCAAGGATAAATTGGGGTGTACGACTGTTCCCCAATTATTCCCCAATAAGAAAATGATTACAAGTAACTTCATTGAAGCTTTACCTTAATACAAAGAAAATGTAAACCCCTATTCCCCAACTATTCCCCAATAAGAAAAGCGATCGCGCAAAGTAAAGAGAGATCGCTTTTCTCAAAACTTGTCATTAATGACAGTATTTTATTTTATGGGGTTCAAAGTATCCTCAAAACTTTCATGTTCCCATAAACTTCTATCTCATAATATTTATTCCTCACCAAACAAAACTAAATTAGCTACATCTTCTCTATCCATCTCTAACCAATCCTCAAAACTAAGAGATTCTGCATAGGCTTGATAAAACAGTTTTCGTTTCTCATCAATGTTTAATTGTGTTTCACCAAAAGCATCTCTAAAGAAATCAGTTAAAGCTATCTTGGTCAATGCGGTAGAAAATGCGATTGCTTTTTGCTTTTTTTTGATTACCCCATAGGTGATTAAATGCTTAAAATCATCTAGGCTAATGGTTCTTTCAGTGTACGAATTTCCTTGGTTTGACTCCCGTGCCACTTCTAAAAAATTTCCTTCAAAACCTAATCCCTGTAAGGCTTTAGCTGTCGTACCACTTTTATTTAAGACTCGTCTTACCCAATTTTCGGAATACCCTATTGCTTTACTAGCGCTAGACAAACCAATTCGATATTCTCCGTCTGGCATCTTATAACCATCTATGGATAATTCTTCACTGAAGATTATTTTTTCTCTTATTGCTTTGATAGGTGTTAGATTGCTCATATTACAAAATAGGTATAAAAGCTTGTTTTTTGGCACGAGTCAGAGCAGTGTAAAGAATCTTCTGTAAATCAGGACAATGGCTCATATCCGTGGTGTCAAGAAAAATATAATTAATAC